>CAIXAQ010000555.1 GCA_903917425.1 uncultured Bacteroidales bacterium | reverse complement strand
GCAGCAGCTTTTTGATTTTATCCTCATCAAACCATCCAATCATGCAGGTGCCAAGTCCAAGTTCGGTCGCCTGCAGGCAGAAATGCTCCGCCGCAATCCCTATGTCAATTAATGGCCATTCTTTCTTTTTTATCAGCATCGCAAGGCGGGTAATGAGTTTCGCTTTCTCCATCACGATAACTAGCAAAACCGGGGCTTGCAGAGTGAATTTATTAATCAGTTGAATATCACTGAAGGTGGCTTTTGCCACTTCGGTTCGCAGAGGTTCCTGGTCGACAACAATAAATTTCCAGGGTTGCGAATTGCTGGCTGATGGTGCAAGCCGGGCAGCCTCGAGGCACCGGGTCAGTTTATCGGGCTCAACCGGCGTATTTGCATAGCGGCGCACACTTTGGCGCGAAAGTATCAATTCGTTGAAAATCATTGTTTAACAGTATTGCTTAAAAAACTAAAAGATTGGTTTATTCCTTTACCAGGATTCCGGATGCAAATATCCGTTACAAATCTGGATTTTGGAGTATTTATGATTTTATCTTGACATTTCTCCGGATTTGCTACTCTATTTCCTTTTCCTGCACTGATTTTATCCAATTGAAGAAAATCCCAGAAGTTTACATCAACATATGTGTATTTATGCTATTTTTGCCACCCCTGTTCTTTCTCTCCATTCTAAGATCCATTCTAAGACGTTGACAAGTCCAACATAAACTTACACTCCAAAAAATTACTAAAAAATCCACACTCAAGCACTTAACTCATTTTTATGAAGAAAAATTACACCTTGCTTTTTGTAATCCTCTTATTTTCAGTAGTTTTTGCACCGCTGAAATCCATTTCACAGATAGCCGAAGTCAGGAATGCCGTTTATTCGGATGTTTCGATACCGCTTCGCGATATGAAACCTGTTAAAAATGCATTCTGGAAAAAATGGATGAAGGAAATTGAACCGGAGCGGCAAATTCCAAATAAATTCAGGAATAACTCACCCAATATTGTCACTGACAATGCCGTTCAAACCGAATATAACAATGGGAACAAATCGATGTCGGTGGTTCCTGGTGTGAACTTTAACGGGCTGAACAACGGAAATAATACCGGGGGTCGTGTAACACCTCCCGATCCGGCTGGTGATGTAGGTCCAAATCATTACGTACAGGCAGTAAACTGCATGTTGCAGATGTTCAACAAATCAGGGACTTCGCTTTACGGACCTGTGACCACATCTACCATTTGGAACGGTTTCGCAGGCAACTGGAGTGGCCACAACGACGGCGACGCCATCATTTTATACGACGAAGCCGCCGACCGCTGGCTAATCAGCCAGTTTGCTATTGACTGTACAACAGTAGGAGGTTTACTTACTGAATACCAGTTAGTAGCAATTTCTGCCACATCGGATCCTTTGGGTGCCTACTACCGGTATGCTTTTCAGTTCGATTATATGCCTGATTACGGTAAATTAGGCATATGGGGCGATGGTTACTATATGGCAATCAACCGTTTTAATACCAACGTTGGCGGTACATGGGTTGGAGCCGGAGCCGTGGTTATGGAAAGAAGCAAGATGCTTACAGGCGACCCTGCCGCAAGAATGGTCTATTTTAAAACTGAAACCCTGGGCGGTTCGGGATCGGCAGCAGGCAACAATTGCGGTTCGATGTTACCTTCCGATTGCGATGGTACACCTCCTCCCGCCGGTACACCTGACTATTTTGTGTATGACGATCAACCAACCTCGGAATTGAGAATATGGGCTTTGCATGCCGATTGGACTACACCGACAAACTCCACGTTTACTTATGTAACCAAATTGACGGTTGCTGCCTATACCGAACTGGCTAACTCGGCTGCCGTTTCGCAGCAGGGAACAACGCTGAAACTGGATGGACTGGGCGACAGGCTTATGTTTAGAAACCAATACCGGAATTTCGGAAGTTACGAAACATTTGTAACCTGCCGTAGCGTCTCTACCGGAGGTGTTGCAGGTGTGCGATGGTACGAATACCGTAAAACAGGATCTGCATTTTCGATATACCAGCAAGCTACTTATGCCCCTGCCGATGGTAAGTCGCGCTGGATGGGCAGTATAGCAATGAATGCCTCCGGTGATATAGGATTGGCATATTCTGTTTCGAGTAGTACCATGTATCCCTCCATTTATTTTACAGGCCGGAAAGCGGCAGACGCATTGAACCAACTCACCATTCCCGAAGGCGTTATTCAGACCGGAGCGGTTTCGATGACAGGAACCTATACCCGTTGGGGCGATTATTCAGCCATGAATATTGACCCTACTGACAATAATACTTTCTGGGCTACCCAGGAATATGTGGGATCATTCGGTGGCAGTTATCCCTGGGCAACAAAAATTGCATCCTTCAAATTTGCCAACACACCTATTGTAACCACATTAGCCGCAACTGCCGTTACTGCGACTTCAGCAACGCTAAACGGCACTGTGAATCCTAATGGATTTGCTACCGATTACCATTTCGAATGGGGAACAACTACCGGCTATGGATCAAACACTGCCACAGTGGCTGCAGGAGCAGGAAGTACTGCAATTGCAGTTAATGCCCCCATATCAGGGCTTATAGGTGGTACCACCTATCATTTCAGGCTTGTAGGTGTTAATATCGAAGGTGCTTCCAATGGCAATGATATGACATTTACTCCCGGCGGTGCCGTGGTGACAACAACAGCCGTTACCGGAATTACACTTACAGGGGCCACTTCGGGAGGAAATGTAACCGCCGATGGCGGAGCTGCAGTTTCAGCCCGCGGGGTTTGCTGGGCAACCACGGCTAATCCGGTTGCTACAGGCAATCATACCACCGATGGTGCAGGAACGGGAACATTTGCCAGTGCAATCACAGGGCTCTCAGCAAATACGATTTATCATGTAAGAGCTTACGCAACCAATGCTAACGGAACTTTTTACGGTGTTGATATACAGTTTGCTACTTTGTGCGGTATTTACAGCTTGCCTTTTACGGAAGCCTTCGCGGGAACTACCATTCCTTCATGCTGGTCGCAGGTTGATATTCAGGGCGGCGGACAGATATGGCAGTTTGGTGTAATTCCTTCACAAACACCACTCCCAAATCTTACGGGTAATTATGCTTATCTGAACAGTGACGGATATGGAAGCGGGAACACGCAAAACGCAGATCTTATTTCACCAACCATTGATATGACCGCCTATTCAGCAGTTAATCTTCAGTTCAAGCATTATTTTAAAAGCTATGCGGGTTCATCCGGTACGCTTTCGTACAGCATTAACAACGGTACTTCATGGACTGTCATTCAAACGATTACGGCAACATCGGCTACAAATCCGGTAACCTTTAACCAGGCTATCGCCGGAGTCGCCGGACAAGCTGCAGTAAAATTCAAATGGAATTATACCGGCACATGGGGTTATTCCTGGGCTGTTGATGATGTTCAGATTACGGGTACAGGTTCTGTTACTCTTGCAGTTACACCGGCAAACCAGAATGTTACGGCACCGGCAGGAACAACTCCTTTTGCAGTTACCACCACTGCTGCAACCTGGACTGCCATAAGCAATTCAGCCTGGTGTACAGTTACACCTTCGGGGAGCGGAAACGGTACTTTAACAGCTACTTTTACAGCAAACACAGGTGCAGCTTCGAGAGTTGCAAATATTACGGTTTCGGCTACCGGTGCTGCTCCTGTAGTGGTAACAGTTACCCAGGCAGGCACAGCACCCACTTTGAGTGTTACACCGGCAAACCAAAATGTTACTTCTCCTGCAGGAAATACCAGTTTTGCTGTAACCTCAAACTCAGCATGGACGGCGGTAAGCAATGCCGCCTGGTGCACGGTTACACCTTCGGGTTCCGGTAACGGAACCATTGCTGCAACCTACACGCAAAACATTCTATTGGCAGGTCGCACAGCAAATATTACTGTTACAGTTACAGGGCTCGCGCCTGTTGTTGTAACCGTAACACAAGCCGCAGGATCACCCACTTTAACGGTCACACCGGCAAACCAGAATGTAAGTGCCACTGCAGGAAATACAAATTTTGCAGTAATTTCAAACTCGGCATGGACTGTTTCGAGCAATGCTGCCTGGTGTACTGTTACCCCATCCGGAACTGGTGACGGCAGTATTGTTGCCACCTATACAGCCAATGTTTTGGTTACTTCGCGGATTGCAACAATCACCGTAACCGTAACCGGATTAACACCCGTGACAGTTACTGTTACTCAATCGGGATCATCACCTACCTTATCAGTTACTCCGGCTAATCAAAATGTGACTGCCCCTGCCGGAAACACAAGTTTCAGCGTAACCTCAAATTCTGCCTGGACAACTTCGAGCAACAGTGCCTGGTGTACAGTAACCCTTGCTGGATCAGGCAACGGGATTATTGCGGCAACTTATACAACAAACACTTTGCTTGCGGTTCGCGTGGCAAATATAACAGTTACGGTCGCCGGGCTTACTCCTGTGGTTGTTACAGTTACTCAGGCCGGAGCTGTTCCTACCCTGGTAGTTACTCCCGAAAATATCGATGTTCCGGCCACAGCCGGGGCTGTAAACTATACGGTTACAACCAATGCGCCCTGGACGGCCACCAGCGGTACTTTCTGGTGCGTGGTTACCCCTTCCGGACCTGGCAGCGGACCCATGGCTGCGGTTTACGAAGCAAATACTTCGCTCAACCAACGGATTACATACATGGCCGTTTCGGTACCCGGCGCTGCGAATGCCAACATTACACTTACACAAGCCGGCGCAGAGCCTTTCCTTACGGTTGATCCTCACCAGCAGAATGTAGGCTATGCAGCGGGAGCTGTTAATTTTACAATAAATACGAATCTATCGTGGACAGCTACCAGCAATGCAGCATGGTGTACCATAAGTAATTCGGGTAGTGGCAGCGGAAATGTTGTGGCTACTTTCGCTGAAAATACATTTGCTGCTAACCGCACAGCAAGTATAACCTTTGCCGCAACAGGAATTATACCCATCAGTACCACGGTTACTATTATTCAGACCGGACCTTCCGCTGCTTTAAATGTTACACCTGCTTCGCGAACCGTAACCGATCCGGCCGGAAGTGCCACATTTACTGTTGCCGCCAACACTACCTGGTCGTGCAGCAGCGATGCGAACTGGTGCCAGGTTACAAACTCGGGTTCGGGCAACGGAATAATTACGGCAACGTATCAGCAAAATTTAACGCCTTATGTTCGCACGGCAAATATCCAGGTTATTGGTGCTGGTGCTGTTCCGGCTACGGTGCAGGTATTACAGCTGCCATCCTTCGTTTCGGTTGACGAAAACCCGGAAAATACATTCCAGGTGTTTCCAAATCCAACAAGCGGTTTGTTCGTGTTAAGCGGTGCTTCGACCGAAATGCTTTTCATCAGGGTAACCATATTTGATCCGCAAGGAAAAACCATCCTGACAAGGCAATGCACCGGAGCCAACAGCTATTCTTTCGATCTGTCGCAGACCGGCAGCGGGAGTTACTTCATGAAGGTTGAAAGCAAAGGAAAAACCCATATGATGAAGGTGATTGTAAAATAAGTAATTGACTAACATAATCACTTATTAATAATTTGAAAAGCGCTTACCTGGAAGGGTAAGCGTTTTTTTCGTTTTTCGACATCCACTCTTCTCCCGGAAATTCTATTTTTGTTTTCTCTAATATATCTATTTTTTGTATATTTGATATTCGGACAAATAATCAAAAACCGCATATAGTCTCACCCGAAAAGGCTGGCTTTGACGGGAAAATATTATATAAAAATAGGTCAGCTAGAAAGTGAAAGCCACACTTTGGAAACGAACAATAACTCAAGAATACAGTCACAAAAAACATAACTATTTCAAGATGAGAAAATTAAAATTACAGGTACAAATGACAGTTGACGGCTTCATTTCGGGACAAAATGGTGAAATGGACTAGATACTTTTCCCCTGGTCAGAAGATTTAATACAATATGTGAGACAATTTACTGAACCTGTTGATACGATTTTACTGGGCAGAAAGCTTGCGGAAGGATTTATTCCTCATTGGGAAAATGTGGCTAAAAACCCAGATGACCCTGAATTTGAAGGTGGGTTAAAATACACGGCAACACCCAAAGTTGTTTTTACCAGGACGCTTGAGAAATCCAGGTGGGACAATACCATTATTGCGAAGGGCGACCTTGTTGAAGAAGTAAATAAACTCAAAAACCAGAAAGGAAACGACATTGTAGTTTACGGCGGCGGAACATTTGTTTCAGCACTTATAGAGGCAGAACTTATTGACGAATTTAATCTGTTTATAAACCCATCAGCCATTGGAAAAGGAATGACGATTTTCAAAAGTTGGGACAAACCCCAAAACCTGAGACTGAAAACTGCAATACAGTTTGAATGTGGAATTGCATTACTTTGTTATGAACCGGTTAAACCAGAATAAACTGAAAGAAGCCATATACTGCTTAATCAAGGATAAAAATTGGCGGACGGAGTTCATAACCGGGAAATTTATAACCGGAATAAATTCCCGGCTATCAGCAGCGGAATACCAGGCCTACCAATACTTTTCAGGACCAAAACCATTTCTTCATACCTTCAAAAAAGCAATTGTAATATTGGACTTTTAAACTAACAGGATTATGAACTTTGGGGGGAATTGCAAAATATCAGGTTTTATTACTCTGATGTTCATTGTAGTATTTTTCAACTCTGTTTCAGTTGCTCAAAATACTAGAGGACTAGTGATCGAAGAGAAATCGAAGAAACCATTGGCTGGGGTAAGTGTCTTTATTGAAAAAACCGGGATTGGGACGACTACAAATGAAAAAGGGGAATTTTATTTTAAATACTTCTCTAAAATTAACGAAAACGACACACTGAAATTTTCGAGTATCGGGTATGTTACACTTAAGGTTTCTTTCCCTGAATTAAAAGGAAGCAGCTATATTGTTTTGCTATCCGAAAGTGCTCATCTGCTTGAAGGAGTTACAATTACATCGGACAAGCCGTTAAACATCCAGATTGCTTACACCAAACTTTCCCCATTAAAAAAGGATTATATTCCTATGGTTCAGTATTGGCTGAGGATAAAATCTGGGTTATCGGGGGAGATGAATCCAATGAGGATGGGCGTGGATTTAAGTCAATAGAATTCGTAGGCAACAACCTGAAGATGAAATCACATTTCTCGTGGCAAAACTACAGCGACAAATTGTACACATATGATATACAATCAGATACATGGATAACGTCCAGCCTGAAGTTCAGTAAAAGAGCCTATCACAGCATCCATTATTTCAACAACATAATATACGTTTTAGGGGGCAAAAGACTATCAACAAACAGGAAACTGGAATACCTGGATGATAAAATTGAAGTTTTCGATATAAAGAAAAACACCCTTCTGGTTGATAATACAAATCCCCACCAGGCTGTAAACTTTGCCTCTTTCGTTTATAACGGCAACCTGATTGTAATGGGGGGTTCTACCCGGATTAAAATAAACGAGGAGAAAGATTGCTCAAACAAAGTTCACTTACTCAACCTGAAAACCGGCTTATGGTACGAATTAAATAATATGCCTGATGCTAAGGAAACCAAAGGGGTTATCATTGATAATATCATTTACCTGTTTGGAGGCTTTAATCTGAAACCCCTTGATAATATTGAAACATACAATATAACTACCGGGGAATGGAAAGTTGCGGGGCAATTGTTTTACGGAGTCGAAAGGCCGGCGGTTGCATGTAATGATTCAATTATTTACATTTTTGATGATGGAAGAATTCAAACTTATAGCCTAAAGACTAAACAACTGAATATGTATTCGATAGAGCTGCCGTTAAAATCATGCGAAATGTTCTGCGTAAACAATAAGCTTTATATACTTGGCGGCTGGACCAAGTATGACATATCCAATGACGAATCATATATAACCCCATCTCCCGATTTATACAGTATCGATTTGAGTGAATTTAAGAAAGCAGTTATCTACGAAACAAAAACCTTCTGATCAGTCTAATGCATAGCAGGTCGGGAAGTGCGTTACACCAAACAATTATTTTTCTTCGCCCTCACCTGCATTCGGGATTGCAGGCAGGAAAATCAGGCGCCAATCTATTGCTGCAACAGGCAGCTCTTTTTGCGGTAACCCTAAAATATTAGAGATCTATTCAAAAGAACTTCTAAACAGGATTTGCTAAAAAGTGTTAATTATCAGCGCATAGCTTAATTTTAGTAAATTTGTAAATTATAATCTCGAATCCGGACTTGAAAAACAAAAACACCAAACGTACCCTGGATGACATTGCCTTTGAAGGCCGGAACAGGGATTATGGTGCTTATTTTATTCGGAAAACATACCAGGGCCGTTTAGTACGAAGTTTTGCCTATTCACTTGGCTTCTTTTTATTGATATTGTTGTTTGCCGGCAGGATTTTCAGGCAGCAATCGCCTGAATATTATTACAATCCTTTGTTAGATGCGCAGGTTGTGGGTGTAAACCTTTCCAATAATCCAGATCCTGCGGTTTCGATGGAGCGGTCAGGAGGAGCGTCATCTTCCGTTTCTGCAATGCCCGAGAGTATTGTGGATGATGCTGAAACCGGTGAAAATAAACAGGAGCCTAAAGACCCAAAAGGCGGGGACAGCGATTCGACAGGTACCAATGGAAAAAATTCCGGCGAAAAAGGCCCCGGAACCTCAACTACCGAAGGTGGAGGTGTGGATGGCGAAATTTACGGTTCGGCCGATCTGAACCCGCAATTTCCGGGAGGCATAAAAGCCATGCAGGAATTTATTAAACAGAACCTTCAGTATCCTGAAATTGCGCGCAAATCAAACATCCGGGGAACTATACTTATTTATGTTGTAGTAAGGCGCGATGGCACCTTAACTGACTTTAAAGTTGTGCAGGGCTTACAACCGGATCTCGACACCGAAGCCTTGCGGGTTGTGGCATCCATGCCGCAATGGAAACCCGCAATGCGGGCAGGATACCCGGTAAATGTGCGTTGCGTGGTACCAATATCGGTCTCCCCGCTGCGGTAATGGTTCCTTTGTTATTGCGATATGCCGGATATAAGGAACAAATAATCAGCGTAGACCGAGATTGAGATAAAAAAAAGGACCCCAGCCATAAAACCGGAGCCCTTTTTCGATAAATGATAATATATTTTTTAGAGTACTTTCATCGTCATTTTGATGTCTTTCACAGGTTTGTCGCCGGGAGCAGTTTGTACGGCAGCAATTTTATCAACTACATCCAAACCTTCCAAAACTTCACCGAAAACTGTGTATTCCATATCAAGAAATGGTGTTCCGCCTAAACTTGTGTATGTTGCGCGCTGTTCGGCCGTATATTTTACTGTCCGTTTTGAATCAAACTGGTTGAGATCCTGATCCGAAACTTTGCTTCCCTGGACAATGTAGAACTGTGATCCGCTGGATTCCTTTTTAGGATTATTGGTGCGGGCAGCAGCCAATGCGCCTTTTTTGTGAATATGATTTGGCAGTAATTCAGCCGGGATTAGTTTTGCTGCCTCAGGTTTGCCGGCAGGTGCTGCGCCTCCCTGTACCATAAAGCCTTTGATCACGCGATGGAATATTGAACCATCATAGAAGCCTTCTTTGGCCAGTTTTGTAAAATTGTCGCGATGCAGGGGCGTATCGTTATACAAACCGATTTTAATATCGCCCAAATCGGTATGGATGAGCACTTTAGTCATTTTTTGAGCATCGATTTCCATCATAAACAGGAAGATAAGTGTGAATGTTAAGAAGATTGAACGTTTCATGTGGGTTAAATTAATTTAGTGGTTAACGGCTTAATTGTGAATTTATTTTGTATTAGGAACTTAAAAAACGAGGGGCGACTGGGCGAAGGGCGACTGGGTGAGGTATAAATAGAGATTTACTTTTTCAAAATTTTAATTGTCAAAGGAATATCAACCTGCGGTCTGTCGTTAGTGTCAGTTTTGACGGCAGCAATTTTGTCAACAATTTCCATGCCACTTATTACTTCACCAAACACGGTATAGGCTCCGTCCAGGTGGGGTGTTCCCCCGATGGTTGTATAGACACGCCTTTGAGCCTCCGTGATTTTGAAAGGTTTAGTGCGCAGGTATTGGGCTTCAACGGCATCGTGATATTTTTCAATTACAAGCCGCATACTGGCTGTATCGCGTTTGTCAACCATCTGGTGAAACACTTTCAGATCGTCTTCTTTGCCTTCTTTTTTCAGCAAATCCATCATAATGTATTGTTTAGTGCGTCGTTTCACTTTTAATTCCACGGCGTTAAGTTCCCCGTTGGTAAAAACTTTGCCCTGCACAATATAAAACTGCGATGCGGATGAGGCTTTTAAAGGGTTTTTGTCATCGTTTTCGCGGGCAGCGGCAAAAGCACCTCTCTTATGCAGATATGACGGAACATATTCGAACGGAATGGTATAATTTGTATCACCGTCACCCAATACAACGCCCGGCTTAGCATTACGTGAGGTGGGGTCGCCACCTTGTATCATAAATTTGCTGATCACACGGTGAAAGAGGGTACCGTTAAAATAACCGGCATCAGCAAGTTTTATAAAATTCTCCTTGTGCCTGGCTGTACTGTCGTAAAGTTTCACCACAATATCGCCATAAGGGGTTGCAATATTAACCAGGGTTTCTTTGGGTTTAGAGGTACAGGCCACCAACAAGAGGGCCAGTAACGCAACGATTATGCTATTTTTCATAGAATTGGTTTGTTAATCAGGCTAATACGTTTGGATTGAAGTGGATAACCTATTTTTTTTCGGTGTAGCATTTCCGGCAAAGTGGTTCATAAATATCCATTTCGCCCAATAACACTAATTTTTCGCTCGCCGAAGTACGATGAGAATAATGAGCCAGGTCGCCGCAACGCATACAGATAGCATGAACTTTGGTAACATATTCGGCCGTTGCCATCAAAGCGGGAATAGGGCCGAAAGGTTTGCCCAGGAAATCCATATCGAGTCCGGCCACAACCACCCTGATACCCTGATTTGCAATGTAGTTGCATACTTCAGGAAGGTCGGCATCCAGAAACTGAGCCTCATCAATACCAACTACATCCATTCCGTCGATATAAAGTAATATTTGCGATGAACTCTGTACCGGTATACTTCGTATGCTGTTTTCGTTGTGCGAAACAACATTTATTTCATCGTACCGTTTATCTATTTCAGGTTTAAAAATCTCTACTTTTTGCTTTGCAATGCGAGCCCGGGTAAGACGGCGGATCAATTCCTCGGTTTTACCCGAAAACATGGAACCGACAATTACTTCGATCCAGCCTCTGCCAAGTGATGGATTATTAGTGGATTTTTCGAGAAACATAAGCGGCGTTGGTTATTCTTTGCTAATTTTAGCGATTGTTTTGATTGGCAAACTTACTGAAATAATTGTTTCGTTTGGTAACCGGAGTTTAGCATTTTATGGTAAGTAACCGGTTCATGGTGTACGGTGCATAATGCCCGCATACCCGACGAGCAGCAGTTCATAACTCATAGCTCATAACTTATAACTCATAATAATATGACTTTAAACCGTTTAACCCGCGATGCCGATGACCTGATCAGAAAAGTAGTGTCGAGGTACAACCAAATCTACATTCCAACAGGCAGCATTTCGCAGGTAGAACTTGATTTGATGCTCGACGACATACGGAAGCTTTATGATACGTTCAAATCTATAGGGCAGATTAATCTTAGCATGCAAAACGAAGTAAAAAAACCGGATGTACTTGTTAACAAAGTAGTTAACAATGAACTGTCTCGTGCGGTGTACTCAACGC
Source organism: uncultured Bacteroidales bacterium (assembly GCA_903917425.1). Lineage (GTDB taxonomy): Bacteria > Bacteroidota > Bacteroidia > Bacteroidales > UBA4417 > UBA4417. The sequence continues at coordinate 358 of CAIXAQ010000555.1, read as the reverse complement.
CTTTATACGACAAACAGGCTTCGCCAACTCCTGAGGCGGAAGTTCTATCCGCCCCGGCTGAAACAGAACCGGAATCGTTTACTTTATCACAAGCTGATAATGAATGGAAATCCAGTCCCGAACCTGAGCCGGAACTGATCTTTAACAGCGAGTCAAGTCCTGTTTCCGATCCGGTTTTCGATAACCAAACTCTCGAAGAAGAATTATTTCAGCCTGTTCCTGAAAACTCTGAGAATGACACTTATACACAGCCAAGCTCCGAAAACGAGATTTCTTCGGTACATGCTGACCGTATTGCTGCCACCATGGCCGACAAATTCAATACCGGCAATAAATCGCTGAGCGAAACCATAGCTTC
>CAIXAQ010000554.1 GCA_903917425.1 uncultured Bacteroidales bacterium | reverse complement strand
TGAACAGCCTGTAACAATAACTTATACAGGCAATTACCCGGCTACCGCGCAATATACCTGGTATTTTGGCGGGGCAACAATAATTTCAGGAAGCGGGCAAGGTCCGTTTAGTGTAAAATGGATGACTGCCGGCGAAAAGCATGTGTACCTGACAGTAAAACTTGGAAACGATAGTTGCAGCAGCACACGCCTGGTCCAGGTTAGAGCTTTGCCAACAGCCTTCCAGGTGACCGGGGGCGGCACTTATCCCCAGGGCGGAACAGGAGTGTTAGTCGGGTTAAGCGGATCACAAACCGGCCTGATCTATACTTTATTCCGCAACCAGGTGGCTACTACAACAACAAAGATCGGTACCGGAAATGCGCTTGATTTTGGTTTGATTACCGAACCTGGCGTTTACACCTGTAAAGCCAGGTGGGATGGCCTCGAATGCAGCAGTATGATGAATGGCAGTGCAACCGTTGCAATCGGAAATACAACCGGATGTTCGTTTACTGTTTCTGAAAATGTTTGCATTGAACAGCCTGTAACAATAACTTATACAGGCAATTACCCGGCTACCGCGCAATATACCTGGTATTTTGGCGGGGCAACAATAATTTCAGGAAGCGGGCAAGGTCCGTTTAGTGTAAAATGGATGACTGCAGGGGAAAAGCATGTTTACCTTACGGTAAAACTTGGAAACGATAGTTGCAGCAACACGCGTCTGGTCCAGGTTAGAGCTTTGCCAACGGCTTTCCAAATGACCGGGGGCGGCACTTATCCCCAGGGCGGAACAGGCGTTTCAGTTGGGATAAGCGGATCACAGACCGGCCTGATCTATACTTTATTCCGCAACCAGGTGGCGACCACAATCACCCGGATCGGTACGGGAAATGCACTTGATTTCGGTTTGATTACCGAACCCGGCGTTTATACCTGCAAAGCCAGGTGGGATGGCCTCGAATGCAGCAGTATGATGAATGGCTCGGTGACTGTTGCCGTTGGGAATTCAGGAGATGTAATACAGATATGCATGGTGACTTTTGATAATTCGAGTTCACACAACCGGATTATCTGGAATAAGCCACAATCAAGCAGTATTTCACGATTCAATATTTACAGGGAAACTACTCAAAACAACCAATACCAGAAAATAGCTGAAATTCCATACAGTTCGTTTTCATCGTGGGTTGATACCATTGCCCAACCGCTGGTAAGAAGTTACAAATACAAACTATCTGCAACGTATACCAATCAGCAGGAATCCGATAAAAGCCCTTACCATAAAACCATCCATCTGAGTATAAATTTTGGCTATAACGGCTATAACCTTATGTGGGAACATTATGAAGGATTTGAGTTTTTAACATACCGGATATACCGGAAGGTTGGTAGCCAGAGTTACCAGGTTATTGACTCAGTGGCCTCAAATGTTACTTCCTATACCGATTTTCATGCCGGATCAGGAATAGCAAAATATTACCTTGAGATTATCCGCCCAACGCCTTGCAGCCCGACTAAAAGTGGTGAGATTGCTTCGGTTATCTCTAACATAGTTGAAACGGCGCCCTATGGCATCAATGAACATATGATCCCTGACTTAAAGTATTCCCCTAACCCGGTACGCGATATCCTCTCAGTGCGATTCCAGGCTAACCAATCCGACAAATGCTCTTTCTTCATTTTAAGTCCTGAAGGTAAACTGCTGCGGCAAGGTGCATTTGAAGCAGGAAGACTCGATCTTGATTTATCGGCTTATCGCTCAGGCTTGTACCTGGTGAAAATACGGAACAACCAATCGGTTGAAGTATTTAAAGTTATGAAATTATAAGCTGCTTTCTGGAATTCCTTTTAAGGAGAAAAGAGAGTGAATTAAATCAAATTTCCTGGTTTGTTGCTCCTACACACTGCAACATTATCTGGGTGTTCCCCTTAGCGGGATTACGGATTTCATTTACACAAGACTAGGTATGCTTTGTAAAGAAGCTTCTATTCAGGGTATTTATCCTATCGAGTACGCACTTTTGACCTTTTAAAACACTATTCCTCAAGGCCTTGAATAGCCATTGTTCAATCTTAATTTAACCCAGACAGTAACCACCTCCTACCCTATTCCCAATACGGAATAAGTTCGTTTCAAAAAATTTAGTAATTTTGCCGGCCCGAAAAACAGCAATTCTTTTGATGAATCATTGCGCTTTATTCAGGCAGACAGGTTCACATTATGTTGATATTCTGAGAGAAACATTGCTTTAAAAAGCCCATTGTAAGAAATTTTAAAACTAAAAAATCAATAACCCCATTATGAAAGGCTCAATCCTTATACTTGCCGGCGGCGGACCCGCGCCCGGAATCAATACAGTTATCAGTTCGGTTGCCAAAGTTTTCCTCAGGGACGGATACCGTGTAATCGGTCTTCACGATGGATATAAAAACCTTTTTACCGAAAACCCAAGCACTATCGATCTCGATTTTGAAACCGCCGACCGCGTATTCAGCATGGGCGGTTCGATGTTGCGCATGAGCCGTTACAAACCTGCTGACCTGGAGTTCAAAACCAATTTTTTTATTAAAAATAACGTGAAACTCCTGGTAACTGTCGGCGGTGATGATACAGCCTCAACTGCCAACCGTATTTCGAAATTTCTCACCGAGCGCAAATTCCCGATCCAGAATATTCACGTTCCAAAAACCATCGACAACGACCTGCCGCTTCCCGAAGGTCAGCCTACTTTTGGCTATCAGAGTGCAAAACAGGAAGGGGTTCGCATTGGACGTACCATTTACGAAGATGCACGAACATCGGGCAATTGGTTTGTGGTTTCGGCTATGGGCCGCGAAGCAGGTCACCTTGCTTTCGGTATTGGCGCTGCCTGCCACTATCCGATGATCATAATTCCCGAAATGTTCAATAAAACAAAAGTAACTCTCGATAAAATTACCCGTCTCATCATTTCATCAATCGTGAAACGTAAAATGCTGGGTATCCCTTACGGGGTTGCTATTGTGAGCGAAGGCGTTTTTCATTTTATGAGCGACGACGAAATTGAAGCCTCCGGCATTCAGTTTACGTACGATGAGCACGGACACCCTGAACTGGGAACCGTAAGTAAGGCGCATATTTATAATATGTTGCTGCAAATCAGGCTCAAACAATTAAGCATGAACGTAAAGAGCCGTCCGGTTGAAATGGGTTACGAATTGCGTTGCATTCAGCCGACAGCTTTTGATTTATTGTATTGCAGTTTGCTGGGCATAGGCGTTAAAAAAATATTTGACGATGGACTCACCGGCTGCATGGTAAGTTCGGATCCTACGGGAGATATTTTCCCTTTATTCCTGAAAGACCTGGAAGACGGGCATGGGAAAGTACGTACACGTATGGTCACCATGGACAGCCAGAAAGCCCATATGGTGTTTTTTGACAGTATTCAATACCTTACTTCCGGTGATATGGAAGATGCAAAAGAATACCTGAAAAACCCCGAGGAATTTGATTTTATGAAGATACTGGAGTGGTAAACTGATTGTCTGATCTGCGTTTCAGGTGTCTGACACTGTATACTCTTTCAGAAATTATTTTCCCACCCCTTTATTTTGTATATTTGTCATTATAATGAAAGTTATTGATCTGATAAAACTAATTAAGGTGGATGGGTGGTACCTGGTCAGGCAAAAAGGCAGTCACCAGCAATTCCGGCATCCGATGAAAAAAGGATTAGTTACTATTTCAGGGCATAAACTTTCGGATGAAGTAGCAAAAGGTACTCTTGGCAGTGTATTAAAGCAAGCTGAAATAAAGGAGAATTAACAATGAGAAAATACTTAATAATTATCGAAAAAACCATAAACGGTTACAGTGCCTATGTTCCGGATCTGCCAGGATGCATTGCTTCCGGTCGTACGAAGGAAATTGTGGAGAAGTATATTTATGAAGCCATTCAATTTCATATTGAAGGGTTGAAAGAAATGAATTCTCCAATACCCGGAAATAAAACCGAAGCTGGAAATATATTTATCAAAGTATAATTTAGCGCAAAAATGGTCATTACACCTTTTTAGGTGACTTACACAATTTGTTTAAAAGCCTTGTTCCTCGAAGGATCAGGGCTTTTGCTTGCCAACAATAGCAAATGCAGTAATCATCTAAAGTTCTGATGTTTCAAATTTGAAATTATATTTTGATCGATGCTATCTAAAAAAGGTTCTTTGCTAATTTTGCAGAATAAAGCAAATCAAATTCTTCAAAATCATGAATGCGACCCAATTGCTGAACGAGATCCTTGCGATGCTTTACCAGGTAAAGGAATCAAAGGAAGACCTTGAAAAAATCCATACTTTTTTATTCGATAATTTTTACGTCGAGGAGGACAGCAACCTGATCATTCCGGAACAATACAAGAAACTGGTTGCCGAAATTGCCGAAGAAATTGACTGCAGGTTCACTTGCGAGGTCAATAAAAAGACTGGAACTATAATTTCGACAAAAAGAGAAAATAGTTTCGGGGAAACATACTACAGCGAGCAAGAGGACGAGGAAGAAGATGAAGCAGAATCCACTGAAAACTGGGAGGATATAATTACCATTTGTCCCCTTGAATCGCATGAATCATTCGAGATTATGGAAAATTTTACCAATACTTTATCTAATATTCCGCTAAAAAAGAAACTGTCAAATGCATTACAATACAAAAGACCGTTTGCCAATTTTAATGCAATTATCCATAACTCCATTGAACGAGAGGAGTGGTTCAAATTTAAGAAAAATGCTTTGGAACAGCATGTTGCTTCCTTATTAATGGCCGGATCGATGTGGGAATAATTTGTGCAGCGCCTTTATGCATAGTTTCTTCTACCTTTGCCGAAAAACAAATCCATGCGCTTTATTCTTACGTTTTCACTGTTTTTATCGGTAATTACCGTCTTCCAATCGTGTAGTTCCTCTAAACTGCCGACAGAAAAACCTGCTGAAAAATATACTGCTTTCAACTACGAACCGCTTCCTTCTACCATCAGCCTTCCGGTTGAAATGAAGGTGGCGTCGCTCGAAGCATTACTTAACCGGCAGCTAACCGGCCTGATTTACGAAGACAACAGCCTCGACGACAACGGTGGCGACAACATCATGGTAAAAGCCTGGAAAAAAGAAAATATTAAACTCAGCTTCGAAAATGGCCAATTTAGTTACCGTGTTCCGCTTAAATTATGGATTAAAGCCGGCTGGAAAATTGAACAATTTGGATTATCCTTGTCCGACTACCGCGAACTGAACGCCGAAATTGCCCTGAAATTCCACTCATCAGTAGTTGTCAATAAGGATTGGTCTGTTACAACGGTAACATTTTCAGATGGATACGAATGGCTGACCAAACCAACCTTGAAAATAGGCCCTGTAGAGCTACCCATCACCTTTATTGCTGATATGATCATTAAATACAATACGGCCACCATTAATACTGCCATTGATAACGGCCTGCAACAAAGCCTTGACCTGAAAACCACGGCAACCCAGGCCTGGATTGAACTTCAGAAACCCATTCTGCTGTCGGAAGAATACGGTTTATGGATACGTGTAAGCCCGAAAGCGGTTTCGGCCATGCCAATCTATGGTGCCAAAGGTATCATAAGGCATACTTCCTCCATTCAGGCCGTGACTGAGTGTTTTACAGGAAAAAAGCCTCTTTCGCAGGTCAATCCTGTACTTCCTGGTCTCACGACTGTCAACAAACTCAGCGACGAATTCCTGGCAAACGTGGTTTCCTACATCAGTTACGAATACCTCGATTCCATCACCCGGAAAATGTTGATAAACACAGCCTATACTTCTGGCAAAAACAAAGTAACTATCACCGGCTTATCCATTTATGGTAACGAAAGCAAAATGATCATTGCAACCGATGTTACAGGGAGTATTAATGGAAAGTTGTATTTTGCCGGCTTACCGATGTATCGCGCAGTCGATTCATGCATTTACCTGAGCGACCTTCAATTCTCCATCCAGACAAAGAATGTATTGCTCAAATCGGCTGCGTGGCTCGCAAACAGCGGTATCGAAAAGGCGATTGGCAAAAAAATGTCCTATCCCATTGGTGCCGAACTTCGCGAAACCTACACCATGATGGCCGAAGGTTTGAAGAAATACGAATTTGGCGAAGGGTTTTACCTGACAGGGAATCTTATGGGCCTTGAAGTGCAACAGCCGGTGCTGTCTCCTTCAGGAATAATTGCCCCTGTAAGCATCAAAGGAAAACTTTCGGTGAAACTTGATTGATCATCGTTTTAAACCTTTTTACCCGAATGGCATCAAATATCCCAAAATGCCTGATTCAGGACTATAATTAACTCTTTCAACTGAAAAATACAGAAATCCATATCGTTCAGTCGCTTGATGCTGCGAACTTTGAAATGCTCTTCAGGAGTCATTTTACCGGTTTGTGTGTGTTTGCACAGAAATATGTCAAAGATTTTGAAACGGCAAAAGAAATCGTTCAGGACGCCTTTATCAGCCTGTGGGAAAAACGCGAAACCATTGATATGGATCGACCGGTGAAATCGTACCTCACCATGGCTATTCACAACAAATGCACCAATCACCTGCGAAATATCCGCAAATTCGACCCATACATCCTCGACCTGGAGAACCTGCTCGATGTTCCTGAATACGATGGTGCCGATAGTATGGTGGAGATTGAACTGAAAGAAAAAATCGATTCAGCTATTGCTGAACTTCCGGAAAAATGCAGGGAGATTTTTATTCTGAACCGTTACGAAAACCTTAAATACCAGGAAATTGCAGATAAATTGCAGATTTCAGTCAAAACTGTCGAATCTCAGATATCGAAAGCATTGCAGCATATGCGTATCAGCTTGGCCGAATATGTGACTCTGCTACTGATTTTTGGTTTCTGGTTTTCCGGAAAATAAGGGCGTAATATGAACAGCTAGCTAACCATAAAGTAAATAATTTTAATTCCGCATCAGGGTAAAACAACATTGAAGTGTATTATTGACAGGAAAGCTTATGAACGATAACTCAACATATTATACCAGCCTCATCACGAGGTATTTCTCCGGTGAAATCGCGGAAGATGAGTTGCGTTTGCTTTCGGACTGGTTAAAAGAGGATACTGAACATACAGAAATTTTCAGGCAATACCAGAAAACCTGGCAACTCATTGAAAAACAATCCATTCAATCGTCATTAAATACCGACCAGGAATGGATTACGCTGCAATCAAAAATGAATTCTACCATTTCCGGAACCGAAAAACCGGTTAAAATAACGCAATTTCATCAGGATAAGAGTAGTTTAAAAACAGTTTTTCAAAAAACCTGGAAAATTGCCGCTTCTTTTACAATTCTGCTGGCTGCTTCTTTCCTGCTATACTTCTACATTTCTAAACCAGCAAACATCGTGGTTACAGCACAAGCCACCAATATTGAGCAACTCCTTCCCGATGGTTCGGTGGTTTCGCTGCATGCCGGTTCGCAGATTATATTTCCCGCTGAATTCGCTTCCAACAATAGAACAGTGGAGTTAAAAGGAGAAGCTTACTTTAAAGTGGCTCATGATAAAACAAAACCGTTTATTGTATCTTCGGGCGACGCAAGGGTGGAAGTGCTTGGCACACAGTTTAATGTAAATACACATTCCTCGGTTGATAAAATGGAAGTAGTACTAACTTCGGGAAAAGTATCGGTATATTATAAGGGAAAAGTACATGAGAACGTGGTGCTTCTGCCTGGCGAAAAAGCCGAATTGATTGC
>CAIXAQ010000553.1 GCA_903917425.1 uncultured Bacteroidales bacterium | reverse complement strand
CGACTGGCCAAACGAATACAAGGAAAACAAAATCAGAGCGACGACTAATAGTTTTTGTCTCATATGTTATTGTATTTAATAATTTAGAGATGTATGTTTTTAAAAATAAAGCGGATGGAACTTAATGCCGTTTTTGTTAAACTCCAGGGCAGGCATGGGTATTTTAATAAAGCCGAAAGTGTTCAGTATCAGCTTTAACGTTTTTGATTTTACCGGAATCCGGCTCAGGTCAATATCCGGTGAAATATAATACTGCCTGTATCGGTCGCTGTAAGGCACCGGAATCCCGTTTATTTCTTCCGGGTTAGTATAAGGGCCTGTCATGCCCTCGGCTCCATAACCGGCGGCGAAATTCAGCCATTTCGGGAAGCGGCTCCCTTTAGATATAAAACTGCTGATATTGGCCGATAACCAATAGGTTTGCCCATTGTAATCCTTTAACATTTGCTGCGGCAGGGTGCTGCCCAGTTGATCGGGATTGTACTGTGCATAGGGCGTGCTGTGAAACGACCATTTCATCACCAACCGCTGTTCGTGCCAGGCTAATTGCTGGCTTATGAAAAGTGCTGCACCCAGCGTATTTGCTGCTAAATCGCCCGGCGATGCACCCCATTCTTCCGAAAATCCATCCAGCATTTCAACACTCGAAAGATATACCAGGCCAGTCAGTCCGCCATACCAGGTTGCTTTTTTCTCCGAAACGCCCGCCCAGCGGAGCGATGAGTAACCAATGAGGCCCACGTAGTACGATGCGGTTACATGTCCGAATTTATCCATCTGCAACCATTCCCCGTTGTCGTTACTAAAATGAAATCCGGATTGAGGGTAATTTTTATACCACATACTGTAAAGCCCGGCCATTGTTGCGACATAGAGTACCGACTCGGTTGCAATTACTAATCGCAGCTTTTTCTTGTTTAGCGTATCCGAAAGCAAAGCTGTGGAATCCGGCTGTTGGGCACAAACACTGATCCCCCTGCTTAACATAATAAACAGCAGTATAAAAATGACGAGGCTTCGGAATTTCAGCACAAATACCTGGATGAGTAGAAATTTATAAAAATGCAGACTCAGTTATTGACTTTCAACTATTTCATGATCCCTTTCTGATCCAGTGCCTGCTGATATTTAGCCGCATTTAACAGGTGTTCGTTCAACGTAACTGCAAAATTATGGTATCCGGAAAAATCTTCCCGGGCACAGAAATACATGTATTTATGCTGCCGGTAATTGAGTACGGCCTCAATGGATGAAATGGACGGCAGGCAGATGGGACCGGGAGGTAAGCCAAAATATTTATAGGTGTTATAGGGTGAATCGATAGTTTTGTAAACATTCAGTACCCGCTTTATACTGAAATCACCAAGTGCATAAACCAGGGTCGGGTCCGCCTGCAGCAGCCATCCGTCGTGGAGGCGGTTCATGTAAACTCCTGCTACATCAGGTTTTTCGTCTTTCTGGTTGGTCTCTTTTTCGACGATTGACGCCAATGTCATTGCCTGGAGTTCAGTAAGCCTTATTTCAGCCAAACGTGCTTTTCGCTTTTCGGACCAGAAGGATTTGTATTCCTTATTCATCCTTTCTATAAACTTTTCAGCGGTAATATCCCAATACACCTGGTATGTATTCGGAATAAACATGCTGATAATATTGGCCGGTGTGAAGCCAAATTTCTTTAAATATTCTGCATCATTGAGTAGTTTGATCAATGAAACGGAATCGGCTTCAATCTGTTCGGAAATGTGTCCGGCAAGTTCTTCTTTAATTCGTATATTATTGAAAACCAGGTTTACGGGGTCTTGCTGTTTGGCTCTGAGTTTTGAGATGATCTGCTTGTTGCTCATGCCTTCTTTCAGGATGTAATGCCCGGTTTTAATATGATCAGGGTATTTCATAAGAACAGCTAACTGCTCAAAAGATCCACGGTGAACGATGGTGCCGTTTTTATACAGCATTAGTTTCACATCTTCCCAGGTTGAACCCGACTTGATATTAATAGCAACCGAAGCCTGGCCATTCAGCCACACATTAGGTTTGTATAACATACGGTAACCGAGGTATCCGGTAATTAAAAATGCTATAATAAGGATTAACAGGAATGTGCGTATGATCTGCTTCCTTCGTGAGCGGTTTTTGTCACGTTTTATAAGGTTCGCGTAGTAGTTTGGCATAACTTCAGATCTTAACAAAATTGTGAACGTATATTTTTATTGGAGTGTGCTGCAATAAAAAGCAAAAAAGTAGTCTAGTCTTCAGCTGTTTCAAGTTTCAGCTGTTTAAAGTCTCCAGTTTCAAGTTTCAGGTTTCAAGTCTCCTGTTTCCAGTTTCCAGTCTCCAGTTTCAAACCCCAAAATCCTAACCCCTAACCCCTTCTACTAATCAATTGGTACATCAATTCATCAGTCCATTGTCCACCTTGCCAGAGCCAGTCCTTTTTTATGCCACATTCGACAAATCTGTTTTTGGTAAAAACACGGATACTTTCTTCGTTGCTTTGTTCGATGTTGCAAAACAACTGGTGCAGGTTCAAGGTATTGAAGCAGTATTCGGTCAAAAGGTTAATGGCTTCAGAAGCAAATCCCCGCTTTCGCGATGACTCATCAATCAATATCCCGATTCCGGCTCTTTTATGAAAAGGATCGAAGTCGAACAAGTCGATGCTTCCTACTGTCATTGGACCATTATCTCCTGAATGCCAGTCAATCATAAGCCTGAGTTGCTTTGAAGCAAATATGTCTTTACCCGAATTTAACACAAACTGTTCGATTGTAAAGCGCGAAAAGGGGGTTAATGTGTTTCCCAGATGCCAGATGCTCATATCATTTTCCCATCTGAAAATCAGATCGATATCATCGGGTTCGGGCGCTCTGAGCAGTAAATTTGGTCCAATCATACCATTATATTTCGATTTTTCCCTCAAATACTAACCTGGCCGGACCTGTCAGTTTAACTTGTTTAAATGAGTCGTCAGTCCGTGTAAAACTTACATGAAGCCTGCCACCGGCTGTGTTAACATAAAAGGCGTTACCCCCGTATTTAAGTGAAGCGGCAATGGCTGAGGCCGTAACCCCGGTACCACACGAAAGTGTTTCGTTTTCAACACCTTTCTCGTAGGTCCGCACATACAACTCTTTTTTTAACAACTTAGCAAAATTCACATTGGTGCCATAGGGTTCGTATCGTGTGTCGAACCTTAACTCGCGACCCGATTCCAGGATGTCAATATTATCGGGATTGTCAACAAATTTTACCAGGTGGTAAGTTCCTGTATTCAGAAAAAAGGCGTTATTATCTGTATTATAAATAATTGCGTCCTGCATACCAAGTTCTACCATCATAACCGGGCCATTGTTTTCGGTGATCTGTGCATGGTGTATTCCGTCGGCAGCCATAAAGCGACAGGCGCTTGCTGTAATGCCCGCCTGATGAGCAAAAGCGGTTATACATCTGCCTCCGTTGCCACAAAAAGTAGCATGACTGCCATCGGAGTTGAAATAGTTCATGCCGAAATCGTAGCCTTCGCTGTGTTGAACCAGCAATAAACCATCGGCACCAATGCCAAAATGTCTGTCACAAAGTAGGCTGATCAGTTGTTCGCTGACAGGAAACTGTAATTTGCGGTCGTCGATTATTATAAAATCGTTTCCGGTTCCTTCGTATTTGCTGAATGGTAGAGTCATTTCGGAAACAAATTTAATACAATCCTTGTCAATATGTCAGATTGATTCAAGAATATGACATTTTTTATGCTTTTTTCGTTCTTATTTTTATGCTATCTTAGCTGGAACATATACTAAGCAGTGGCAGAAACGTTATCTATAGTATTGGTTATTAGTGGTATAATAATTGTGTTCCGATTTATACTATTTCCGTAGCAAATGAAGTTAACATTAATTAACAGCCCAGTAAAAACTAATGGTATTATCCTTGCGTTATAAGGCAGAACTTACTCAAAACCTTGAGTATTATTAATTAAATTCCATAAATTGTTAACTTAAATGAACGAAAAAATGAAAAAGTACGCAGGTTTTTTTCTGATGGCAGTCTTAGGGGGATTATTTGCTTTGGGCGGTTCAGCCCTCATGCAAAAAAGTACTGAAACAGTAAGAGGTGTGCCGCAACAAACTACTCCGGCACAACTTGCAAGCATGACAGGGCTTACCGCTGCATATCCCGATTTTACTGTTCCGGCAAGCAATTCAATACATGCAGTTGTGCATATCAAAACAGAATATGCCCGCAAAAATAGCATGTATGATAACTTCTTTAATTTTCACGACTTTTTTGGGGATACTCCTTTTGGCCAGCAAGGACCATTGCAGGGTGCCGG
>CAIXAQ010000552.1 GCA_903917425.1 uncultured Bacteroidales bacterium | reverse complement strand
GTGATACGTTTTGGGTTCCGCCAATAAAAAAAATAACTCTAGTCACGTTAAAACTACTGAAGGATTTGATCCCAATAAAATGCTAACTTTGGATTTGATACAAAATATTGAAATCGGTAAATAACAAGGCACAGTTGTAATCGGTAATTACAACTGCTCACTTTTTCGTAAACTGAGTGCTCAAAAAATGGCAACCAAGATGCTCAGTCATCAGATTTAAAAGTAGACTAATTTTCTGAAACAAATATTGTTTTTCTATTTTTTAGCCGATAGCTTTTCCCAGTCAGGTTTATGACTTCACTATGATACAATAGTCGATCAAGAAGTGCGGTCGCTAATACTTCGTCATTTAGCATAATTGCCCATTCGCTTGGAGCTTTATTGGTCGTTACGATAAATGATGTTTGCTCATAAATCTGATTGATAAAATTAAAAAGGGCTACAGCCTGTAGCTTTTCTACCGGGAAGAGCATAATATCATCAATAACAATTAGATTCGCTTTGTTTAAACGCTTGTAGTCAGCCATAGCGGTAGCTGTGTAGTCTTTCATTTTTAACATGTTTATTATTTCTTCCATAGTTCGGAAGTAGGCTCTGTAGCCTTTGTTTACCGCATCGGCACAAAGCCCAGCTGCCAGGAATGATTTTCCGATTCCGGAAGGTCCCATCATTACAATGTTATAGATCTGATCGAGCCAGTCTAATTCCCTGAGTTGATTTAATCTTGTTTTGGAAAGACCATTTTCAAAAGAGTAATCGAAGGTGTTTAAGTCGTGAAAATGTGGGAGTCTGGCTGATTTTAATCGCTTTTGAACGTCATTAGCCTCCCGGTGTACGACTTCTGCCTTAAAAAGATTAAGGGTGTATTCGAGATAGCTGATGCTGTTCGATTCAGCTTCGATTAATATCTGGTCCAGACCGGCACCAAGTCCTCCCATTTTAAATTGTCGACAATAACTTTGGATTAATTGTTTCTTCTCCATCTTAGTTTTTATTTTGCATTAATATTTGGTAATCAATTATTTTGCTTTTAGCGGGTTTAATGGTAGCATTTGTGGTCACTGAGCCGCTTAACGGATTTACCCGTGCAATGACCGGTTCGATCACAATTGCCTTGTTTCGGGTCTCTTGTTCCACCACAGCTTTAAAGTCAACGGCACTGTAAATGCTATTATGACAGCAATAGACAAGTGCTTCGTTAACGGTTTGCCGGCTATTTTTTTCGATAGTTTGTCTGATTAATGTGATCTGGTCACGTATGTAACGTGGCTTTTCCCCACGTATGGCTTCAAGATATTGTCTGGCAATTTGAGGGTCATCGAACATCTTACTGACCTGCCCAATTATCTCTTCAATAGCCCCGTTTTTATCCCTGCGCAGGTTGGTATTGGTTACAACCTGTCCCTTACCACTCGCTATGGGATGGCGGCATAGTTCTTTATCTGCAAGATCGGCTATAACAATATTGTCGTTTTCTTTCTTTATACAAACCTGGGTTCCACGACCTTTATAGGTGCCCACTGGAACGGCATAAAAATTGCCCTTCCACGATATGGAGTTATCTTTTCTCACGGTATAAGGCTTTGTTTGTGAAGGCTGAATGACAATCTCAGTGTAGGTGTTTAAGAATGGCTTTTCAATGATCCATTCATCATATGGTGGTTTCATAGTTCGATTGTGGGGCATCACGTTGGCTGTACGACCAAGCCAGGCAATTGCCTCATCGTTTAAGGTTTCGATGTTAAAAAATGGCCGGTTATACAGGAAGTTTTGCTTTACATATTTAACTCCATTTTCTATCTTTCCTTTGCTTTCAGGATCGGCCTTTCTACAAAAATGTAAGGTGAACGACCGCTCTTTTGTATAAGCCCTAAAAGCATCAGTAAGAATTAAATCACCCCGATTTTCATCCACAATAAACACTTTATCCTGATCGTAAACGATTTCATCCGGTATTCCGCCAAAACAACCGAAGGCTTTTTCGTGTGCTCCAATTGCCAGATCGCTGGTAAAAGGATGCTCTGAGAACCAAACATATTTGAATCGTGAACGGGAAAGTACCATCAAAAAGAACCAAACTTTGATGCGTTTATGATTTCCATCACGCAAGTTGTATTCTCCAAAATCCACCTGAGCTTGTTTTCCATAGGGTAATTCTTCAACGATCATGTATTCTCTTGCAGGTCTTATTTTGGGTAAGTTATGCTTTTGACGCACCCACATGACAAAGTTGAAGATTGTTTTAGGGGATACTTTGGGGAAATTATCATGGTGCTCCTTCAACCAATCGTGCATTTGAGCAGCCGAAGTATCTTGATAATTCTCTAATCTGGTTTTTACAAATTCTTCAAAAGGAAGCAGATCCTTCTTTCTATCACATTGGCTATTAATAAATTGTTCGTATTGACTTTCGCTCATGGCAAGATAACTTCTTACCGTGCGTCGGTTCAATACTAATTCCCGACTGATTTGACTGATAGTATAATCCTCCCGGAATAATCTATGGATCTCGTAATACGTCATCAACTTGTTATAAAATACGTTCATAATAACCAGAATTAGTTTCTGGCGAAGTTCAATTAATTCTTTCCAGGGGCATGCCCCTGGAAAGAATTAATTGAGCATTATGGTTACGAAAAGTTGAGCAGTCTATTTACGAAAAGTTGAGCATTGCTATTTACCAGTTACAGTCAGCTTTATTCGTTGCATCACCAAGTATCACTTTTAACGATTTTTTCTGTTCTATTTCAATTTCAGATCGAGAAAGGGTCGTTATCGAATGATTTCTATTTAATCCTCTTTTTACTGTTTCTAA
This sequence comes from uncultured Bacteroidales bacterium, assembly GCA_903917425.1. Lineage (GTDB taxonomy): Bacteria > Bacteroidota > Bacteroidia > Bacteroidales > UBA4417 > UBA4417. Next base: position 4 of record CAIXAQ010000552.1, on the reverse strand, counting down.
TCCT
>CAIXAQ010000551.1 GCA_903917425.1 uncultured Bacteroidales bacterium | reverse complement strand
TGTTATTATTAACGTTACAGGTGTGTAACTGGTTAACGAGGGCCCTGGTAGCGCCGTTGAAGAGCGATTCACTCGAAACGGTAGTGAAATCCTTCGTGTTTTTATTCAAATCCTCCAGTTTGCTGCACGCAGAAAACACCATGAAGACTGATAGTATTATCAATAGTTTTTTCATAGTTTTTTAATTAAAAGTTAAGTTTTAAATTGAAACTAAAGTCACGTGTAGTAGGCAGTGAACCAATGGTGTACCCTTGCAGGTTTCCTGCGGCTAATCCTGATTCAGGATCGGCATAAGGTAAATTTTTGCTCATAATCCAGAGGTTCGAACCAACGGCACTTAAAGTAACTCCTTTCAGGAAGGTTTTCTTCAGCAATTCGGAAGGAAGATTATATGATAATACAACTTCTCTCAGTTTCACATAGCTTGCGTCGTAAACAAAAGCTTTCTGTGGTTCAACTGCATATCCCCAACCATCTGATGTGGTTGCATCAACGCGGGTTTGGTTAGGTGTGCTCACACCGGCAGCCACATTAACACCTTCGATAATATATCCACCGCTGGCTGCTCCATAGGCACCCGGATCGCCAACCAAAGGATCCCTTACAGGGTTTCCAAGGTCGTTGTTTCCTGCAGTTTCAGGATACAAACCGCTCGACATACCGTAGTACATATCGAGTGAGAAAATATCGCCACCTTTTTGCATATCAATAAGGAAACTTAAGGATAGATTTTTGTAGCTGAATGAGTTGTTGATACCGGCTAAATAATCAGGTGTTACATTTCCGATATGCTGGGTAGAGGTTACAGATTTTACAGGAAGCCCGGAAGCAGCACTGATAATTTTGTTGCCACTGGCATCGTAGGTATAATCTTTACCCTGAATAACACCGTATGGTTGTCCTTCGGTAGCATTTAAGGTAACGCCGCCCTGGAAACTACCCAATACGAGGTTGGTGATTTTGTTTCCGGAAACAGGATCCTGGTAAAGTGAAATTACCATGTTTTTGTTTTTGGACCAGTTAACCATGATATCCCACCTGAAGTCACCTGATTTCACAGGAGTGCCGGTTAAAGCGATTTCAACACCTTTGTTTTCAATTTCGCCGGCGTTAACATACATATTCGAATAACCTGAAGTCTGGCTGACAGGAACTGCCATAATCTGGTTGAATGAATTTGATTTGTACAAAGCCAGGTCGAAACCTAAGCGGCTGTCGAAGAAATTCATTTCCAATCCTGTTTCCCAGCTCTTTGTATTTTCCGGTAAAAGGTCAGGATTCTTTTTGGTTGCCGGTAATGCATTGTTGGCACCATTAAAAGGTGAGTTTACAACATAGGTATCTACAAGGTTATCATAACCGGTTCCGGCACCAACCTCAGCATAGTTCAAACGGAATTTGCCGAAAGATAACCACTCAGGACTGTACAGTTTGGAGAAAATAAAAGCAGCAGTTACTGAAGGATAAAGGTATTTGCTGTTTGCTTCAGGTAACGTTGAATTATAATCGCGTCTCAGGGTTCCATCTAAGAACAAAAAGTCCTTATATCCGAGAGATATACTTCCGTACTGGCTACGGGTACCTAATTTAGCTATCGACTCGATAGGGAAAGGAGGTGTGCTTATGCTGTTCTGTATCGAATAAATATCAGGAACACTCAAACCGCCGTTAGTGGAGTTTGAATATAAGGAGGTAGTTCTCCTCATTTCGTTGAGACCTAAAATTCCGTTCAGGTTAAACGATTCGCTGAGTTTTTTCTTGAAGATCAACATGAAGTCTCCGTTGTATTCGCTGAAAGTATTGTCCCTGCGCATATAACCTGATTTCTGGCTTGTACGGCTAACACCAAAGGTTGTAGCAACACTACCAACAGCCCTTCTTTCTTCCTGGAATTCAGAGTATGAATCACCCGAAAAACGAGCGTAAGCTTCTAACCAGTCGGTAAGTTTGTAGTTAGCTGAAGCATAACCAATGGTACGGGTACGGGTATCGTTCTGGTAGTTCTTATACCTTTGGAAGTATGGGTTGTCGGTATAGATAGGATAGTTGAGGGCGGCGTTGTAGTTCCATGTTAAGTTACGGCCTGTAACGTCGAAAGCGGTCTTCTGGTCAGCATAATCAAGGTTGGTTTCTGCCCATTGACGCATATTGGATAAGATATTATCGTTGTAACCGGTCGAGTTACGTCCGGTAGCTTTTTGCTGAATGTAATCCACCGAAGCAGCGATGGTAAGTTTATCCGTGATATTCCAGCTTCCGTTCAATAATACGTTGTTCTTGGCTAACTTACTGTTAGGCATCAAACCGGTGGTATTATAATTGGTATAAGCCAACCTGACAGTACCAAATTCCGATGATTTGTCGATGGCAACAGTATTGGCATAAGTTACCGGTTTTTCGAAGAAAGTGATAGGACCGTTAGCGGCATTAACCCAAGGTTTCGATTGTTTGTACCAAGGTGATTCAGGGTCAACTGAATACCATCCCCAAACAGGGTGTCCATCGAATTTTGCTCCATAGGAAGCATCTTCGGTTGTTGGAACCCAATCTACCAAAGGATCAGTTGCCGATCCGGTAAGACCTCCGCTGGTTGTTCTCTGATCAAACCATGCATTTCCATCCGGGCCGTAAAATTGACCGTAACCAGCACCGTATTGATCCTGGAATGTCGGGAAAGTTGATTTGTCGATAGAACTGATCATGAAGTTGGAATTGAGGGAAACACCAATGGCACTCTTTTCGCCGGCTTTTCCCATTTTTCCTTTTTTGGTTGTGATCATCACAACTCCGGCGGCTGCACGCGAACCGTAAAGAGCGGTAGCGGCCGAACCTTTCAGCACATTGACTGATTCAATGTCTTCAGGGTTGATGTCGCTGGCTGCATTACCGTAGTCGTAACCAACACCGGCAGTTGACTGGTTTGAATAGGAACCGATGCTGTTATTGATAGGAACACCATCAACAACATACAGTACCTGGTTGTTACCGGTAAGTGATTTGCTACCACGGACAATAACATTGGTTGATCCACCCATGTTGTTGTTCTTTTTAATCTGAACACCGGTAAGTTTACCGGAAAGGTTGTTCATGAAGTTGGTGCTCTTAACGGTGCTTACTGCATCGCCTTTCACTTCCTGGGTAGCATAACCCAGCGATTTTTTCTCACGTGTAATACCGAGAGCTGTAACAACAACACCCTCAATATTTTGTGCTTCGCTTTGCAATACCACATCTACCACATTGGCTGCGGTGAGTGCGGCTTCTTGTGTCTTCATTCCCACAAAGCTGAACTGCAAAGCAGTTGCATCTTTAGGAACGTTGATGCTGTACTTTCCGTCAAGGTCAGTTAATACACCATTACTTGTTCCTTTTAAAAGAACAGTGACACCGGGAATTCCTCCCCCGTCGTCGGCGCTGGTAACTTTACCTGTGATGGTTCGTTGTGCCAGTACCTGCATGGCTGTTAGCAGCAGCATGACCAGCAAAAAACTTAGTTTTCTCATAGGTTAATTGATTTGGTTAGTTAGTGTTTGATTGGTTTGGTGTTAATTAATTATTGATTTGATTAGAAATTTCCCATATTCCATAGATTACTTGTTTTTACTTGAGTAAAGTTACTACAACAATGATTATATCCGTCAAATTTAACTAATAAATCAGCTTTTTATGAAGGAGAACCTATCATTTTTTCACTTATTTATCAACTTAGTGTAACTATCAGATGTTTAAAGGTATATGTGTTGTATCCTTGTTAAAGCGCAAATCACTGATAATGTGGATGCTTAGGTAAGGAACACCTTTTTTTTAACTAAAATTCCTTACATCCGGTAAAAGTAATAATTTCTTAATACCAACAACATTTTCTGATTCTATTTTATTTTTTAGTCATTTTTTTTCTGCCATTTTCTTATAATTAGTAATTATAACGCCATATACAGCAATCAGTGAAGTCGTAAAAATGAGTCCGAAATAAGTAAGATGACGGTTTCCGATATAAAAAACCGGCAGAAAGTAAAGAAATGCTTTTGCTGCGGCATACAGAAAAAATCCATTTTTACGGAGCAGCCACATCAAAACAACTCCTGTAATGCCAAGAGCAGTGAGAATGATTTCGGCAACAACAAAAATGTATCCTGCCTGAAGATATTCGAGAACCAAACCCGGAAAAACAACGGATGTAGCATTATTGCGCACCGACATGACGATAAGGGTAACGTACATGGCGATCCACAGGAACCCGGAGATTACCGAGCCTAAGCAGAGCGCAGTAAGAAACCGGGGACGGGGCTTTGCGATAAGGGCTTTAAGAGTTGAGAAGAAGTTCATATTCGTGGTAGCTTATCTGTAACAGGCTGTTTTTTCGGAAAAAAAATCTCGAAATGTGAATTTAAGGAATTCAAAGTTCAAAGTTCAAAAAGCAAAATTCAAAGTTATTGATTATTCGATACTTATAAGATCCTGCTGCTAATGAAACTGAATACAAACGGGTAATCATGTAGTTCTAAAAAAATCTCACTTAGTATCAGCTCTTTTTGACCTTTGCTTTTTGACCTTTGCTTTTTGAATTATCCTCC
>CAIXAQ010000550.1 GCA_903917425.1 uncultured Bacteroidales bacterium | reverse complement strand
GGTCTCTAAAAAGCCAAATAATGCAAAAAGGATTCATGATTCTCTAATACCCTGATCCAATGGTTTTTATATTTCGATAACAATTATACTTTTGCTAATATTAGCAGTAAACGGAAGTTGACATTTCAAAAAGAGATGTCAGGATATGAAAAATATCTTTTTTGGTAATTTATTTTCACCTCGTTCCGACTTAAATGTCGATGACCAATAAATTTCAATGATATAAAAATCAGATACATAGTATTTCTATTTATCTAAAATCAAAAATATTAAGAAAATAGTTATCATTGGCTCGATAGTTGATAGGTGAATGAAATCTCATTTTGAGATCGACTTTGTCCCAAAACAGGATTATCAGGGAATTTACCCTTTTTTACGTTCGTCCCAAAAAGTGAAATTTCCCAGGATAAATACTAACAATTCTGTATCTGACTAATAAACAAGTACATACATCATTATTGCCAGTTGTTTACCCCATTTTTGCCTTTAAACCGCCTCTTTTTGCGATACTATATGTCTCATTTTGTGTATTAAATCCACCCTTCTTCCCTGAAATGTAAAAAATGTTGATATTTTAATATTTTTTTTTATTTATTCAAACATCATAATATCAATGACATGCATTTTCAAATTTTCAAATTCCCACATTTTAAAATTATTTTTATTTTTCTTGGCACGGTTTATGAACTATCCTTTACAACGCCAAAAGAACTCAAAAATTAAAACAATTCAATCTAAAAAATCTAACAATCTAAAAAACAAAAAAATCATGAAAAACATCAACAAAATTTTCGCCATCGCTATCGTAGCTCTCGGATTCTCTGCTAACAATGCTATAGCTCAAACAACCGCTTCAGCATCTGGAAATGCAACAATCGTTGCTCCTATTACACTTACTAATAATGTTCCTTTAGAATTCGGTAAAGTAGCAGTTCAGGCATTAACTGCAGGATCAGTTACATTAACTCCTGCTGCTGCAACAACTCCTACCCCTGCTTTAGGTGTTACATTATTGACTGGAACTACTCGTACTGCAGCAAAATTCACTGTTGGTGGAGTAGCAAGTTATATTTATACAATTACGGTTCCTGCTTCAGCACTGACAATTAGTGATGGTGCATCACATAATATGACTATTTCTGACTTCTCATTTGCTTCTGTTAATGCTCCTTCTTTAACAGGTGGGACTTTAACTTCTGGTGGAGCTGACGAATTTTATGTTGGAGGAAAGTTAAATGTAGCTGCTGGTCAAACACCAAATTCTTATACCGGCTCATTTAATGTAACAGTAAATTACAACTAAAGTGAAGAGCTAAAAATGAACGCTGCATAATGCAGCGTTTTTTTTTGGTTACAAAAAATAAATTTCAAGTTTTCAAATTACCAATCCCAATTAAAAAAGCAAAATGAAAACATTTACCCTTTTTATTCTTATTCTTGCTTTGTTCTTTGGTATCTCAGCTCAAAAGGCGCAGGCACAGTCTGCAATCACAGCGCAGGCATTTGCCGAGGTGATTGCGGCACTCACTGCTAATGAAACCTCGCAGCTAAACTTTGGCAAGTTTGTACCTCCAACCGATGGCTTCGGTCAGGTAATTATCACAACCGACGGATCACGCCTTTCAAGTGGTTCGGTGATGTTAAGCGGTGGTACAGCACCCGAAAGAGGAATTTTTCATCTTACCGGTGCACCCGATGCCTCCTTCTCCATACAGTTACCCACGGGTCCGGCCTTACTTACCCACCAGAATTCAACCAAAACCATGTCGGTGAGTGATTGGGTATCTACGCCGACAGCGGGAACAGGAACAGGTTTGCTGGCAAGCGGAGCTCAAAATGTTTATGTTGGTGCAACCCTGCAGGTGGGTACTCTTATTGATAACCCTGTTGGATTGTATTCGGGTTCCTACGAACTTACATTCGCTTACAATTAACACTGTTTGATAGCTTACTTTAAAATCGCTGCTTCTTTAGCGGCGTTTTTTTTGGGTGATTAAAAGTGAAAATAGCCGGGGCGCAACATTAGGTTTAACTCAGGAAAAATTAAATATTTTTTATGTTATTGCCAATCTGCCACGTAGCGTCACCCTCTCCTTTTTTCAAGGGGAGAGCAGGATTGAGATTTCTAAGAAAATCGGGGCACGACTTCTAGTCGCACTACTATTAAAAGTCGGAAAAGGGAGAAATCTGAGGTGCAATTTTTGCTTGTTCTTCCTGATTAAGGCTTTTTTAAT
>CAIXAQ010000549.1 GCA_903917425.1 uncultured Bacteroidales bacterium | reverse complement strand
CGCCCCATGTAAAAATGGAGCCGTATATTTCCAGGATTCATCGTATAATCAACAGGCTGCCATCGTAGGCCTGAACTGGGAATTTGAACCTTACCATTACTCTACACTTCAAAATCCGGTGTATGTGTTTAACTATTCCGACTCCTGTTACAATGTCCGGTTGATAGCCACTGATACGAGAGGATGCGTTGATACTATTGTGAAAGTAGTATGTGTGCCTGCGACCTTCGACTTTACGTTCACAAATACTGTTACCTGTTTCCGCGACAGCACCTATTTTACGCCTCAACTTCTTGCACCAACAACTGATTCACTGGTTTTCTTTGACTGGAATTTCGGGGACCTGAATTCAGGCATCAACAATACTTCAACACGGAATAATCCGTCACATTATTATTCTGAACCTGGCACATACCAGGTAAGTTTGGAATCTCTGGATATACATAACTGCTCGAAAAAGGTTTATCGTTCTGTAATTGTCCTTCCATTGCCTGTGCCGGTTTTTAGTTTTACCGGCGGAGTTTGCGACAGTACCATTTATTTTAATGAGTCATCCTCCGGAAGTGGCAGTGCAATCAGCCGCTGGATATGGAGTTACGGTGACGGAATAATAGATACTGTATTTGCACCCAATTCACCCGATGTCTCACATCTTTATACTTCGGCCGGGCTGTATCCGGTTGGTCTTACAGTGACGAATGTCAACGGATGTACCAATGCTATTACCGATACCAACGTTCTCGTAAAACCATGTATAAATGCTGAGTTTTCTCTTGTTGATACCTTGATTTGTCAGAATAACCTGCTTTCGTTTGCCGACAGCAGTTACAGCGGACTGCCCACCACCGAGTGGTACTGGAATTTCGGTGACGGTACCGATACAACCTATCATTCGTATGTTAATCCTTTGAATCATGCATTCATGACACCCGGCACCTTTACTGTCAGGATGCGGATATCGACGAGCGTTGCTGGCCGGAAAATCAGCGATTCCACGCAGTTGATCGTTTTGGTGAACCCAACACCTATTCCTGATTTTACATTTGGCGTGGTATGTTATAAGCAGACTGCTGATTTTACGAATATGACTTCAGGTAACGGTTCGCTTATCAGCAATTACAATTGGAGTTTCGGTGAACCGGTTTCTGCACCCAACGATACATCAACACTTAAAAATCCAACCTATAATTATAAAGCTCCCGGTACCTTTAATGTAAAACTTGTGACAAAAAATACCATAGGTTGTACTGATTCCATCGAGAAACCTATGAATATTTATGCGTTGCCTGATGCAAAATATAAATATTCATTGTCCTGCGCAGGCGATAATACTGCGTTTACTGATGCATCAGTAGAAGCAGTTTCACCTCTTGTTATTTGGGGATGGACATTTTCGGACAGCAAAGGCTTGTTGGGAATAAGAGATGTGCAAAACCCCGATTTTACATTCAATTTCCCCGGAGATTATTTCATAAATCTTTTAGTAACTGATTCTATCGGGTGCTCCGACACGATTACTGATACCATTACTACCTGGCCTATTCCGACAAGCAGTTATTCTTATGCCGATAATTTTAACGATGTGCAGGGACAACTTCAATTTACCAATTTATCGCTTAACGGCATAAAATATTACTGGACTTTTGGAAACGGGGACGATTCATATGGTAAGGACCCTGTAATATTTTATAAAAATGACGGGACTTACGACATTTCACTAGTTACCTGGAACGATAAAAACTGCACGGATACCCTTACTATGCAGTATAAATTTATGGTGAAAGGATTGTATATACCCAATGCTTTCTCGCCGAATAACCCTATTAAATCGGTGCAACTGTTGAAACCTGTTGGTGTCAATCTGAAAGAGTACCGTTTTGAGGTATACGACAGGTGGGGGAATATGTTATGGTTTTCGGAAAAACTGGATTCTTACGGCCGGCCAACTGAAGGTTGGGATGGTACGTACAATGGTGTGCTGTTGCCGGAAGGCGCATATGTGTGGAAAGCAATGGGCATTTTTAAAGATGGTACGATTTGGGACGATGACAGCATGGGGAATCATGATAATTTGCCGAAGACGAAAGCCGGAACTGCCACTATGATAAAGTAAGAAAAGGATAAGCTGCTTATCTGGCAATTCAATACAACTAATAGAGTATTAAAAAGCCCGCCGCAATTTTTTTGCAGGCGGGCTTTTAGTCAAAATGCGGCGGCCTTTTTAAAAATGCAGGCGGCCATTTAGGCTTAGTTGAGAAGCAGGTTGCTGATAGTAGCCGAAAACTCCCTATGTAGCCTGTTTCATGATTAAGTTATTAATAATCAAGAAGTTCTTTCGATGCAACATAAATGCGCTCCTGATCGGGAAGGATAGCTTTTTCAAGAATGCGGTTAAACCCGACAGGCGTAAATGTGGAGCCTACACGGCGCACAGGTGCATCGAGGTAATGGAAAGCTTCGTCGGAGATCATGGCCGCAATTTCGCCGCCAAATCCACCGAAAACCTTATCTTCGTGGACAACCAATACACGTCCTGTTTTCATTATACTGGCCAGAATTGCTTCCTTATCGAGGGGTATTAAAGAACGGATATCAATTACTTCGATGCTTTTCCCGGTTTCTTCCGCAATGCGGTTGGCAACAGCAATGCTCATATGGGTAGTGTTCCCATAGGTAATAATGCTCATATCTGTACCTTCGCGCCGTGTACGGGCTTTTCCGAAAGGAACTTCAAATCCTTCGGGAACGATGGTTTCAGCAATCGGGTCGTTATAAAGTGCTTTTGGTTCGAGAAATAAAGTAGGGCCTTCGGAGCGCATGGAAGTACGCAGCAAACCGGCAGCATCATCAGCAAACGAAGGATATACAATCCGAACACCGGGAATGGCTGCCAGCGAACCTTCGATATTCTGCGAATGGTACAAGCCTCCACCTATGTAACCGCCCGAAGCAAGTCTCACTGTGAGATTTGGTGCGAAAGCCCCGTTGCTACGCCAATAGTCGTGAGACAATTCGATGTATTGTTCCATAGCCGGCCAGAAATAGTCGGCAAATTCAGCACCTTCCACTACAATCCGGATCTTTTTGTCGTATCGGCTCATGCCATTAGCGGTACCAAGTATAAAATCCTCGGCAATAGGGCCATTGAAAACCCGTTCGCTTCCAAATTCTTGTTGTAGTCCTTTGGTAACATTAAAAATGCCACCCTTTTCTTTGTTGGCAACGTCCTGTCCCCAGATAAATGTATCCGGATTCAACCGGAATTCTTCCTTTAGCGTTTCATTCAGAGCCTGTATTAGTTTTAACGACCGGCCTGTCTTTTCGTCGTGAACCCCGTCAGGAAATTTTACCGGAATATATGAAGGTGCAGTAACAAAATTGAATATGGAAGCAGGATCGGGATCTGGCGCAGCCAGGGCTTTGCGGTGGGCCGCCATCATTTCTTTTTGTGCCTGGTCGTCAATTACTGTCAATTCTTCCTCGGTGAACTTCCCTGAATGTAGTAAAATGATACGAAACCTGTCGAGAGGATCACTCGCTTTGGCGCAATGAATTTCGTTTTCATCGCGGTAGAGTTCGTGTTTATCAGAGTTTGAATGGGAATGGATACGAACGCAACTGGCATGAACAATAACCGGTTCCTGCTTTTCGATGGCATGGCGTTTTGCCATTTCCATGGCATTCATTGATGCGAAAATGTTTTTGCCGTCGCAATGGATGATTCTCAGGTTTTTAAAGCCTTTGAAGTTATCGGCTGCAAAGGCATTTGCAGTCTGATCGCGCTGAGGGACAGATATTCCGTAACGGTTATCCTGAATCACAAAAATTACCGGTAATTTTTCGTTGCTGGCTCCGTTAATCGCTTCATATACATAGCCTTCGGATGTCGATGATTCGCCCTGCGAACTGATGGCAACCCCTTTTCCTCCGTATTTTTTTATTGCCCTAGCCACACCCACTGCATGAAGAGTGTGATTTCCGGTTGCAGATGAAACGTTATGAATATTCCATTCGGGTTTGGCAAAATGGTTGGACATATGCCGGCCACCACTTGCCAGGTCGGTTGCTTTGGAAATACCATTCAGTATAATCTCCTCGGCTGTTAGCCCGGCAGAAATCGCGGTAAGCATATCGCGGTAGTAAGGAAACAAATGATCGGTTTCCTTGTCAAACGTTTGTCCTATAGCTAGTTGTATCCCGTCGTGACCTGCATAGGGTGCATGATACGACCAACCCAGAGCCTGTTTGAGGTAATTGGGTGCACGTTCGTCGAGTTTACGGCCAAGTGTCATAAGGTAATACCATTTTTGCAGGGTTTCCTTATCGACAGTATCTAACTTGTATTCTTTACGCTTTTCCATTCGTGTTGAGTAATAATATCTTAAAGTTAAACAAGAATAACGGCTTAAATTCAATTTTGTTCGCAAATAGCCATCTTCTAGCCATAAAAGTTTTGAACAATGGTAATATCAACCCCTTATTATGGTGTATAAACCGTCCTCCCTGAGCCTGATTATGGTTGAAGGCTTCGACCTGGTGTAATAATCCTGCTTGTAGGAAACGATGTAATCGACAGCATCTTTAATTTCGGGTGCAATGTGACTGAAAATAGCCGGCGATTCAGTTCCTGAAATATTGGCTGAGGTTGAAACAATCGGTTTACCATACCGTCGGATGAGTTCGGTGCAAAATTCATCTTTCACTACACGAATGGCAATAGTTCCGTCGGAAGCAATTACATTAGGGGCCAGGCGGCGTGCATTCGAATAAATTATGGTTACAGGGTTCGAAATGCTTGCTAACAGATCGGCCGTTATATCGGGTACTTTCTCTACATAGATCGAAAGTTTATCAATACTGTCAATCAAGACAATCAGGCTTTTCGCCTCTGACCGGCTTTTGATTCTATAGATTTTTTCGACGGCCAGAGTGTTTGTGGCATCACAACCAATTCCCCAGATAGTATCGGTAGGATATAATATGGTTCCTCCCGATTCGAGTATTTTTATTGATTTTTCTATGTCAGCACTGAAATCCATGGCTTTTCAGAATTTAATTTGCGTCGTTAGTCCAAAAATTATTGTAGTAAATTCATATACACGCCCATCAGGTTAGCTGCTACTTTTTCTTCATCGAATTTGCTGGCATGTAAAAATCCTTTTTCTATCATCGATTTCCTGGTATCCTCACTATTTAAAACATCGGTGATACATTTTCCCATTTCGCCGATATTACCCGGGTCGCAATACAGTGCGGCATCACCGCCGGTTTCGTGAAAACAACTACCGGTACTTGTAATAACCGGAACCCCGGAATAAAGCGCTTCAAGTATGGGTATTCCAAATCCTTCGAAAACGGATGGATACACAAAGACCTGCGCTGATTGGTATATTGAAGGTATATCGCGGGATTCAACGGTATGTCGGAACAGGATGCTTTCCTGTCGATCGTGTTGCTTCAAATATTCTTTGATTTCGGTAAGAAAAGCTGTGGGTTTACCAACAATAACCAAAGGAATCTCGATATTCTGTTCCAAGTATGCTTTTACGAGATTCAGCGCATTTTTTCGTTTTTCAATGGTTCCCAGGTAGAGAATAAAATTTTCGGGAAGGCTGTATTTTGTCCTGGTTTCAGCTCTTTTTTCTGAGGTTACTTTCGTTCGGAAAACAGGATCGCAGGTCTGGTATACAACTTCAATTCTATCAGGGCTAATGCCCAAAAATGAGATTATATCCTGTTTTGTAGCTTCGCTGACGGCAATTATTTTATCCGCAATCCGGCATGCATGGCGAAATTTATAAAAATAGATTTTCCGGTCGATAAACGGATAGTATTCGGGAAACCTTAAAAATATTAAGTCATGGATGGTAACGACCGATTTCGCTCCTGTTTT
>CAIXAQ010000548.1 GCA_903917425.1 uncultured Bacteroidales bacterium | reverse complement strand
ATCTCTTTACAGGAAACGAAAATAGCAACGAAAACAGAAAGAAGTGAATGGTCTTGAATTGCCACTGAATGAAATCCAATGACATAAAAGTTTATCTAAACTCTTATAAGCGAGCATGATACAGAATAATCAAGAATTTTATTGCTTTGAAATTGAGGGTAAACCTCTCCGGTATAATTTCGCGGTCTGTTTCAAGCCTTTCAGCAGCAGGAACTATAGCTCCAACTCCTTTGACGGATCCCAGAAAACATTATTGAAATTGATAATCTGGTCATTTTCCACGACAATACCTTCGCTTTCAAGAAGTTGCCGCATGGTATCCGGTCCGCCAAAATGATTTTTACCTGTAAGCAAGCCATTACGATTCACTACCCGGTGTGCTGGAATGTGATGAAGTTTCTGATGAGATGCATTCATTGCCCAGCCAACCATGCGCGATGAACAGCCTGAGCCCAGAAATCTTGCGATAGCACCATAAGAAGTAGCCCTGCCATAAGGAATCAACTCCACTACGGCATACACTTTTTCGAAAAAAGATATATCATTTGCCACAGTCAAAAACTAAATCTGAAGTAAAATCAACTGCTTTATTTAGAAACAAAAAGCCTGGAAGAGCTTTAAATCTTATGGTTTCCAAGCTTAAACCTCAGGTATTTGATTGTCAACCCCTGGGCAAGCCATATTTTTTCATAATGGGTTTGAACATCAATCACATCTTTTACTTCAGGGTCAGCGGGATTGGCATAAAGGTCGGTATTTTCGTACCGGAGTTCATGACCATCTTCCCTGATAACATCCAACGTATAGTGGTAAAACATGTCGTTATCGGTTTTCAGATGAATAACACCTCCGGGCTTTAGCAGTTTCCGGTACCTTTCGATAAACTCGGGCGAAGTAAATCGTTTGCTATGCCTTGGGCTATTGGGCTGTGGTTCAGGAAAAGTGATCCAGATTTCATCCACTTCGCCTGGACTAAAAACCTGGCAGATATTTTCGGCACGGATACGCACGAAGGCAACATTGCTGCGATTTTCCTCCGAAACGGTTTTAGCTCCGCGCCACATACGGGCACCTTTTTTATCGATTCCTATAAAGTTGCGTTCAGGGTATTTATGTGACAGGTCAACAGTGTATTCTCCTTTACCGCATCCCATCTCGATTATGACCGGATTATCATTGCCGAAGAAACCGGTATTCCATTTCCCGCGCAAAGAAAATCCGGATGAAAGATCTTCCCAGCCGGGTTGAAAAAAATGACTGAATGTTTCATTTTCAGCAAAACGCTGAAGCTTCCTCTTAGCCAAGGGATATATTTTTATAGTAAGACTTGTTTTGAAAAGTTGCGGTAAGAAAGAGGACCGATGTTCTACCCCTTTTGCTTTTTCAGAATCCAGGAGGCGGAAAAACCGGCCTCTTTTATCAATCGCAATTGAATAACTGCATCCTCGTAAGTCACAGCGCCTTTCATACTTACCACATACAAGCCACCGGCCGTTGTATCGACAATAGTTGCTGCATATCCCTGCTCCTGTAGCGAAGAAATGAGTTTCAGCGCATTGTTGCGATCCCGGAAAGCTCCGCCAACGATATGAAATCTTGGTTCAGACGCAACAGCATTGCTGACAACACCCGCATCATATGCTGGCTTTGATGAAATAGTATTTGTGGGTTCCGATTGCAATACAGATGCCGAAGGCTTATTTATATCATTCAATATTTCAGCAGGCGTTTGCATGAATTCTGCAGATGTTTCTTTCAACGGTTTTGGCAATTCAACTACTTTTTTAACCGGAATTTTAACTACAGATGTTGAACTTCCCCACGGATACATCCCTGTATAATTATGCACATAATTATTTATAACCTTGGTATTGAGCGAACCCCAAATAATAAAGGCTACAAAAGGAGAAAGAATAGCGGCCCACTTCATGGTTTCAGGAATCCACCTGCGAAGTTTAGATCCCAGACCTGCTCTTTTTGCCGGTTGAATCTCAGGTAAAGTTACAAACCGTGACTCGTCAACTTTAGCTATAAATACAGGAAGTCCGAAGGAATCGGCATTAAAGTTCACTTCCTGCAAAGGCACAAATTCTATTTTATCTGAAGTATTCAGAAATAATTCACCTATTCCATCAACACGTACTATTTCACCTTTTCTCAAGGCATCAAAACATTTTTCGACCCAGAGTTTTATTTCATAAATAGCTTCCCGGTACGACATATTTTCGGATGAGGCAAGATAATTTGCCAACTGCCCGTCGTTACCCGAAAGCCCTGCGTTAAACACTACTGTTCCTGAAGGTGGGAAAAATTTATGTTCAGGATGAATGATTCTTGCCGGGCCACAAGCTTTTATAAAGCCGCCTAAACCCGGAACAATCACACACTCGTGATGATAAAGTAGATCGGCTATATGCTTTGTTATCATTTTGATTTTTCCTTTTTCAATCTGCTAAGGTACTATAAATGTCCTGAAATCAGTATATATTGTTAGTAAGTTTCAGCAGATCCTCCGGCGAATCAATACCAACTGTCTCAATATCAGTAATAGCCGTATTTATTGTGTACCCATGGTACAGCCAGCGTAACTGCTCGAGCGATTCGGCTGCTTCGCAGGGAGATGAAGACAAATTAAGAATACCCTTTAAAACTGATGCCCGGTAAGCATAAAGTCCGATGTGCCTGTAATAAATGTTATGAGCTAACCATTCCTCTTCCTGAATTCCGCGCAAATAGGGAATGGGCGATCGGCTGAAATAGTTTGCCTTACTCAATTGGTCAATTACCACTTTTACAACATTCGGATTAAAAATGTCCGGATTGTTCGTGATTTTTGAAATAAGCGTGCCGATTTGTACCCTGGCACTGTTAAAAAGTGAGAGCGTCAGGTCAATTTGTTTGGGATCAATAAATGGCTCGTCACCCTGGATATTCACAATAACATCGAAAGGGCATTCCCCTGAAATGGAAAGTTTATCCACAACTTCGCCAATTCGCGATGTACCTGAAACATGCATGCCGGAAGTCATCATTACCTCTCCGCCAAACTCTTTCACATGATTGAAAATGCGCTCATCATCCGTAGCAACAATTACCTTGCTCAGCATTTTACTTTTCAAAGCCTGTTCATACACACGCATGATCATGCTTTTCCCGCCGATCATCACCAAAGGCTTACCAGGAAAACGACTGGATGCGTATCGAGCAGGAATAACGCCTAAACTCTTTAAGGCCACGGTAAGTAAATTTTATCGGAATGAAATATTAATATGAGCGTGCAAAAATTACGCGCTGCTTCGATGGATTGCCGGTACGTATGCATTTCCCATCTTCCAGAACTCCATCAATGGGTATCAGGCGGATGGTTGCTTTGGTTTCGTCCTTAATCAGTTGCTCTGTTTCGGGAGTACCATCCCAATGTGCCGAGATGAAGCCTCCTTTGCCATCGAGCAGAGCCACGAATTCATCCCAGGAATCGGCTTTGTTTGTGTTTTCTTCGCGGAAATCGAAAGCTTTCTGGTAAAGGTTAGTCTGGATACTCTCCAGCAAATGACTGATTTTGTGTTCGATATCCGTTATTTGGTAAACCGCTTTTTCGAGAGTATCGCGCCGGGCTACCTCCACGGTACCATTTTCGAGGTCGCGTGGACCTATAGCAAGCCGAACCGGGACACCTTTGAATTCGTATTCGTTAAACTTCCAGCCCGGTTTCTGCGTATTGCGATCATCGTATTTAACACTGATGCCCAGAGCTTTCAGCTTTTTAACGATATCATTTACTGTTTCTGTAATCAGGGCAAGTTGTTCGTCATTTTTATAAATGGGGATTATAACTACTTGTATAGGTGCAAGTTTTGGCGGAAGAACCAAGCCATGATCATCAGAATGCGTCATAATGAGAGCACCCATCAGGCGGGTAGAAACTCCCCACGAAGTAGCCCAAACATAATCCAGTTTATTTTCCTTACTCAGGAATTGCACGTCAAAAGCTTTGGCAAAATTCTGACCTAAAAAATGCGAGGTTCCGGCCTGAAGTGCTTTTCCATCCTGCATCAGACCTTCGATGCAATAGGTTTCGACAGCACCTGCAAAACGTTCGTTGGGCGATTTTACTCCTTTAAGAACAGGCATAGCCATCCAGTTTTCGGCAAATTCGGCATATACCCCAATCATTTTTTCTGTTTCCTCGATGGCTTCAGCTTCGGTGGCGTGGGCGGTATGTCCTTCCTGCCATAAAAACTCGGTAGTACGCAAAAACAAACGGGTACGCATTTCCCAGCGAACCACATTTGCCCATTGGTTTACGAGAATCGGCAAATCGCGGTACGATTGAATCCAGGTACGGTAGGTATCCCAGATAATCGTTTCGGAAGTGGGACGAACAATGAGTTCTTCCTCCAGTTTTGCGTCAGGATCCACTATGACGCCTTTCCCGTCGGGTGATTTTTTTAACCTGTAATGAGTAACAACGGCACATTCTTTGGCAAAACCTTCTACATGAGAGGCTTCTTTGCTGAAAAACGATTTTGGAATAAAAAGGGGGAAATAGGCATTCTGGTGCCCTGTTTCCTTAAACATATCATCCAGAACCCTTTGAATCTTTTCCCAGATAGCATAGCCATAAGGTTTAATAACCATACAACCTCTAACTGCTGAATTATCAGCCAGATCAGCTTTGATAACCAGATCATTGTACCATTGGGAATAATTCTCTTCGCGTGTTGTAAAATCTTTTGCCATTTTATGAATTATGGTATGATAATTGTATACTTTTACATGTTAATCAGCAACAAAATTACAAAAAATATCACTCTGTCTGTAATTAACATGCTTCATTTAAAGGTCTAAAACTAAGGAGGTCGCCATGAAATACATTTTTATCCTTGCTTCAATTATGCTGGTGATGGCATCATGCACCACGCAATACCCCGCTACTTATTCTGACGATGTTTATTATTCGCCAAAAACGCAACCTGTTAAGCAGCAAACAATGGTTGTGCGGGCACCCGAATCGGATATAAATTCTTATTCGCAGCAACCGCAGCAGGGACAGGAAGTTCCTGCCGAAGCTTATAACAATCAGGATTCTACGTATTCCGATCAGAATCCGCAATACTTAGACGACATCAATTCCTATTCCAATAATGCTTACAACGAGGACGATTACTACGATTATGCTTATTCAGCGCGTATAAAAAGGTTCCAGGAGCCCTATTATAATAATTATTACTCTGACTATTATACCAATTCCTATTGGTATGATCCTAACCCCTGGAACTATGGATTTAGTATTTATATGGGTTACAACTGGTGGGGACCTTCCTATGGATATGGGTACAATCCATGGTATTATCCCTACTATGGTTACGGCTATGGTTACGGCTATGGATATGGTTACGGATGCGGTTACGGATGCGGTGGCTATTACGACGAATGCTATTACAACAGTTACGATCACAATTCGAGCTACTACGGACACCGTGGCTCGGTCGGAACTTCAGGAGCAACAGCCGGCAGCGATAAAAGAACTTTTGGCGAAAAATATGAAGCACGAACCGGTAATGCCGGGCGGGACGCGGGCACATCAGCTGCACGTGGCACTTCAACAACCACTTCACCCCGGGGCTCCTCCGTTGACGATGTTCGGGGATCCATTTCAAGAGGATCGGCTGCAATACAGGATTCGAGAAACGGAACTTCGGGAACTACAACTTATGCCCGCGGGCAAAATACGACCACCAATACAAATGGCACTACCCGTCCTGGTGCAACTACCCAACGTCCAACTACTACAAACCAGCGCCCGGCTAACGGCACAACCCAGGCACAACGCCAGTATCAGTATATTTCACCAAACCGGAATGCGCAAAATGCTGCCGGCAACAATCAAAACGTTAATCGCAACAACAGCCAGAATAACTTAAATAACGGCCGTAATACACAATCGTACACCACACCGGGTTACAATCGTCCGCGTTCGGGGCAGGAATACACTTCACCTAAATACAGGAACTCGCA
Organism: uncultured Bacteroidales bacterium; assembly: GCA_903917425.1. Taxonomy (GTDB): domain Bacteria; phylum Bacteroidota; class Bacteroidia; order Bacteroidales; family UBA4417; genus UBA4417. The sequence continues at coordinate 2,185 of CAIXAQ010000548.1, read as the reverse complement.
GCCATCGGGCAACGAACAGAACAACACCAGAACGGTTCCTTCAACAAACGGATCGACTCAATCCCGCATCGAAAACAGGGTCTATTCACAGCCCAACAACGAGCGTTCAAGCCCTTCGCGTTCGAGTGAAAATTACCAGGCACCGCGAAACAACACCAACTCTCAACCCCAACGTTCGAACACATACTCGGCACCTCAACGCAGCAGTTCACCTACTTCTACGCCTTCACGATCGAACGAAAGTTATTCACCTTCAAGAAGTTCGTCATCCGGTTCAAGTAGCGGATCGTCATCCGGTTCCGGCAGGAGTTCAGGCGGAGGTTCGTCATCCGGTTCAAGTAGTGGTTCATCTTCCGGTTCAAGCAGGAGTTCATCTGGCGGACATAGATAAACAACCTTTGACTATTTAAAAAAAAGACTTCTTTTCTGGGCTGCAAACGTCAACAAGATTGATTAAATTGCCAGAAAATGCTGTATTGCTATTGAAAAATAAATTTTGAGCCATGAAAAAGACACTTGCTTTAATAAGCACAATACTCATCACTGTTATTTTCACCTCCACATTAAATGCACAAAATGAAAATGATGCATTGCGTTATTCGCTCATCAACTATGGAGGTACCGGCCGTTTTGCAGGCTTATCCGGTGCATACGGTGCTGTGGGGGCTGATTTCTCATCTCTCAGTCAAAATCCCGCAGGAATAGGACTTTACCGTAAATCGGAATTTACGATAACACCCGTTATCTCGTCGAACAACACTACTACAAATTATATTAATCACTCAATCAACGATTCGCATACTACCATGTACCTGGGAAACGTAGGGTATGTGTTTTCACAAAACCTGCGAGGTCAGGCCGGCCCGCTTTTCCAGGTGCAGTTTGGGTTTGGCATCAACCAGCTGTCGAGGTTTAACAATTTTATGACTCTTTCGGGTTATAATAACAGCAATTCCCTGATGACTACCTATGTTGACGATGTAAACAATTCAGGAACTGCACCCGCCGAGTGGGACGCTTTTGGAGCCGGGCTTGCCTATGATGTGGATCTGATTTTCGCCGATACGATAAATAATCGGTGGGCTGCAGATATGGAATATGGCGGTATTCAACAAACCAAGACTGTTGAAACACGGGGAAGCACCAACGAAACTGTCTTAAGCCTGGGGGCTAATATTTCGGATAAGCTTTTCCTGGGTATGACTTTTGCTTTCCCTTATATAAGGTACGAAGAAATAAGCAATTACACCGAGGACGACACAAAAAACACCAACAACTATTACAATTCATTTACCCGTTACGAATACCTGAATACCAGGGGAACGGGATTTAACTTTAAAGCAGGTTTTATATACATGCCGGTATAATACCTGCGGATCGGCGGTGCCATCCATACTCCTACCAATTACTATAACATGAGTGACAGCTATTCTGCATCCATGAATTCGTACTTTGAAGGCGGGGTGCATTACTCCGAAAACTCTCCTGATGGTTACTTTGATTATGAATTAAAAACGCCTTTCAGGGCGATGGGCAGTATAGCTGTAATACTTGGAAAATACGGGCTTATAAGTGCTGATTACGAATATCTTGATTATTCGCAAGCAAAACTTAGCTCATACAATTATAGTTTTTATGACGAAAACGACGCCATACGATCGGAATATACTTCTTCCAATAATTTCCGTTTCGGAGCCGAACTAAAAGCCGGGATTGGAGCTTTGCGTGGCGGTTACAGTTTCTCGGGCACACCGTTTGTTGGAGCGGGGACTAAAGGTGAACGTACCGGATTTTCGTGCGGAGCAGGAATAAGAGATAAATCTTACTTTATCGATTTTTCCTACAATCACTGCAGCATGGATGCAAATTATTACCTTTACAGCACAGCGCCGGTATCAAACAACCAGGTAAAAACCAATTCTTACAGCCTGACTTTTGGTTTCAGGTTTTAGTAACCAAAATCGCTTCAATTTCCAGAAATTTCTGATAGAAATTTATTGGTGCTGTAGATCAAAAAAAATCCTGCAAAAGCAGGATTTTTCTATTTCCGGAATTCTGCTTGAATACGAATACCAAAACAGTATAGCTCAAAATTTCAACTATTGAAAATGTCAGGAAGCTGCATGCGTAACAGGGTCATTTTGAGAATCTCCCCTTTTTGGAAGTTATTATAAACGCTCCAATT
>CAIXAQ010000547.1 GCA_903917425.1 uncultured Bacteroidales bacterium | reverse complement strand
TTAAATCATCGGAAGCAGATTTAAGTTGATACAAAGCAATACCGCATGCGGCCAAGGCAGCAATAATACCAAGTGGTCCTGAGATAGCAGCTACAAATGATACTGCGCCTGCTGCACCTCCTGCACCTTCTGCCCAGGAAGTTCTGCTTGCCGAAATCAGGGACCTGCTGAAAGCTCAGAAATAGTCAGTTTTTTTACCTTATATTATAGAACCGGTTTCAATGAAGCCGGTTTTTTTTATTTTCCAAATTCAAAAAAGAATCCATGTACTATTCGTTTCGAAACTCTCAAACCGCAGGACCACAAAAGGGCTGATAAATTATTCGGTGTTTCAGCATTATTGATCCTGCTTTCGCTATTTTTGTGTTTTACTAAGCAACACCCAGAGTTATGAAGAAAATACGCCTGAGCAAAAAATCCGGTTTGCCTCCGGGAAGCCCGGTATATACCGGATTGCAGACAGGGGAAACTGTGATTAGTATGTTGGTATACGATGATGAAAATTATCAGGCCTTCGAAAATATTTCTGTTGAGCAAGCCATAGAACTGCAGGGCGAAAAAACATCAAACTGGATTATAGTAAAAGGATTCAGTGAGCCTGAAAACCTTCAGAAACTTGGCGAATATTTCGGAATACATCCATTGATTATTGAGGATATATTCAACGTAGATCATATGCCGAAGGTGGAAGATCTCGATAAAAGCCTGTTTATTACCCTCAAAAACCTCACCTGGGATGATAAAATGCAAATCATTGAATCAGAACAGATCAGCTTGTATTTAGGGCCCAATGTACTTATTTCATTTGAAGAAAAAGACAATAATATCTTCGGGGAGATTATTAAAAGATTAGAAATTGGCAAAGGAAAAGGCCGTGTACGACAGGAAGACTATCTTTGCTATCTTCTGATGGATCAGATTGTTGATAATTATTACATTCTGCTTGATCATACAGAGGATCAGATGGAAGATCTTGAAAAACTACTCATCGACAATCCCACCAACGAGCTTTCGCATTCATTTCTGAGATTGAAAAAGAACCTCATGATCCTTCGTAAAACAATTAACCCCTTAAAAGAAGAGATCCGATTCCTTGCGCGCGAAGAATCCGGCGTGATAAGCGAATACACTAGGCAATACCTCACCGATATCAACGACCACTTATCATTTATCGTCCAATCAATCGATAGCTCCCGTGAAATGATATCATCCATGATGGACCTGCTGATGGCTAACAACGCCAACCGCATGAACAGCATCATGAAAACTCTTACCCTGGTTTCTACCATTTTTATACCTATGACATTGGTTTCCAGCATTTACGGAATGAATTTCGAATTCATGCCTGAATTGCGCTGGAAATATGGATACCCGGTATTTCTGACCGGCTTAGCTACAATGGGAATTGTCATGTATGTATATATGAAAAGAAAAAAATGGTTTTAAGGGGGTAGATAATGGAAAATGGTTAATGGTTAATGGAAAATAGCAAATCGTTAATCATATATCGTTAATCGTTAATCGTATATCGTTAATCGTATATCGTAAATCGTAAATCGTAAATCTGAAATCGTAAATCCGAAATCCGAAATCGCATCTGGTCTTTCTCCCTTTCGCTCTTCGCCCCTCACCTTGTCGCCCTTCACTTTTAAACCAAAGCACTAACTTAATGCAAAAAATCGGCTTGCTAAGCGACACACACGGTTCCATAAACCCTCGTATTCTTGATTTCTTTGCTGCCTGCGACGAAATATGGCATGCAGGTGATATCGGGAATATGGAAACTGCTGAAAAACTATCGGATTTTAAACCGCTTAAAGCTGTTTACGGCAATATTGACGGGCAGGAAATCAGGATTTCATACCCTAAATACCAGGTCTTCAACTGCGAACTCGTTAAAGTGCTGATGACTCACATTGGCGGTTATCCCGGACACTATGAAAAGGAGGCACGGCAGTTAATCGTTTCCGAAAAACCAGGTATTTTCATCAGCGGGCATTCACACATTCTGAAAGTGATGTACGACAAAAAACATGAATTACTTCATATAAATCCCGGGGCGGCAGGAAATTCAGGATTCCATAATGTAATAACCTGTGTCAGGTTTATAATTGACGGAAAGGATATACGGGATTTGGAAGTGTTTGAGAAAGAAAGATAATGTGATAATTTGAAAATTTGAAAATGTGGAAAGTAAATAATGCGATAATGTGATAATGCGATAATGTGATAATTTGAAAAATCAGTTAGTATTACCTATTTGCAACTATTCCTTCATCTCAAATTCCAGATTCCAGTCTCCAGTTTCTAGATTCCAGTTTCCCGATTCCAGATTCAACATCGCACATCCAACATTCCAGATTCAAAATCCAACATCGCACATTCAACATCGCACATCCAACATCGCACATCGCACATCCCACATTCTCCCCCCTACCTCAACCTGTCGGCAGAGCGAACAAGTCTTTCATCGCGCTTTATTGCCCTGTTTGCCATCACAATAAACACGAGTGCAACTAACGGAAGATAAATTCCGATACAATCTATATAATTTGGTACAATATTAATTTTCTTTTGTATCATCGGTATGTAAAGGAAGAAAACACCCAGTATCAAGGCGATAGAAATAAAAACTCCGAAATTGGTAAGTTGCAACTGGAACTGACGGTTTTTATACTTAAAAATGGCAAACAAAGTAAGTATGGCTAAAACGACAGCGGCGATTGCCAAAGGCATAAATATCAATGAATTGAAGACTTCAACTTCATCGG
>CAIXAQ010000546.1 GCA_903917425.1 uncultured Bacteroidales bacterium | reverse complement strand
TGTATTTTTATTATATTGGTTTATAAGAATAAAAAACAAATCAAGAGTTCAAACTCATTATATTGCTATAATCCTTTTAGCAATATTTGTTTTTGATATAAATTATCCGAAAAATTGGGTTTGGGGGGATACCAATAATTTAAGTGAATTAAAATACAGCGTTAATCATCCTAAACTTAAAAACATTAAAACAACTATTTATAGAAAAGAACTGACTGAAAAAATTATAGCTGAAATTAATAGCTTAAGCCCAACACGAAAGGAAATATTGTTTTTTGGTGCTGCAGGTCAGATGTTCTATTATTTGTATGATAAGCAAAGTCTTTCTAAGCAACTCTTTTATCTGGAAACGGATGATAAAAATGTGATTGCTCAATTAGAAACGAAATTTAATAAAGAGCATTATCATCCTTTAATTATTATTATTTATGGAGATCCAAATAACCCCAACTGGCCTCAGATTTTATCTGATCCTAAAAATAAAGATAAAGCCAAAGATCTTGAAAAATCGAAAGATTTGATAAAAATGCTTACTGAGAATTCATACAAGGAAGTAGTGTCTGATAAAGCTTTTGAGATATTAAATTAGATAAATATGAAATTAGCAATCATGCAACCTTATTTTTTCCCATACATTGGTTATTTTCAGTTGATCAATGCTGTGGATAAATTTGTATTTTACGATGATGTAAATTTTATTAAACGTGGATGGATAAATAGAAATAGAATTTTGGTGAATGGAGAGATTCGATATTTCACAATTTCTCTTAATGGAGCAAGTCAAAATAAACAAATCAATGAAATTGAAAGAATAGACAATAGAGCTAAGTTAAAAAAAACGATATTAAACGCATATTGCAAAGCACCTAATTTTAATATTGCCTGGCCTCTTATAGAATTGTGTATAGATTACAATTCAGATTTAATCAGTGAGATTGCAGCTAATTCTGTTGTTCAGACAAGTAAGTATTTAGGATTAACTGCTGAATTTGAATTTAGTAGTAAGATGTACCAGAAAACAAATAATCTTACCAAAGCAGAAAGATTGATTGAAATTGCCCTCAAGAACAATGCTAAACAATATATCAACCCTATTGGAGGAATTGAATTGTATAATAAAGATGAATTTAAAAGAAAAGGGATTGATCTTAATTTTATTCAAAGTGCACATGTCCAATATTATCAATTTAACAATACTTTCATCAGCAATCTTTCAATTATTGATGTAATGATGTTTAATTCCTCAGAAGTAATCAATGAGATGTTAACTAAATACACATTAGAATGAGCAGAAATGTTATTGTTTTAGGTGGTGGCCTTGATCAACTTCCTTTGATTTTAGAACTGAATAACCGAGCTTATAAAGTTATTTTAATTGATTATTTCCAGAATCCACCTGCAAAATCGTATTGTTTCAAACATTATGTTCACAGTTTCTACGATTACGATTTTGTACTTAAAATAGTCGAAATGGAAAAAGCAATTTTCCTGACTTCCATAGCCAATGATCCTGTATTACCAATTATTGCAAGAATTTCCGAAGAAAAGAATCTTCCAGCATTTTATACGTACGTAACTTCATTGTGGGCTACAGATAAAAAGCTTATGAAATCGCTTTTTGTTTCTTGTAATATTCCAACTGCAGAGCAGTTTGTATTCTCAGAGCTAAATGATATTCACATAAGTAAACCATTGGTAGTAAAACCAAAATCCGGTACGAGTTCAAAAGATGTTTATAAGTTTACTGATAAGCAACAATTATTAACTTATATTAAAGAAAATGAAAAATTAGAACATTTGATTTTTGAAGAATTCATTGAGGGTAGTGAGTTTTCTGTAGATTGTTTTGCAGTGGATGGTGCAGTTGATGTAATTATGATTTCTGAACTGTTTCAAATACCTGGTAATGAAGAAGGGTTCTCTTTCTTATATACAGTATCGCCACCTGACTTAGCTTTCTTTGTAATCAAGTCTATTAAGGAGATTGCAAAAAATATTTCACTTGGGTTTAAAATTTTAAGTGGGCCTTTCTTCTTTCAATTTATCCTCCGAGATAACAATATATTTGTTCTGGAAATTGGTGCTCGCATAGCTGGTGGTTTTAAACATCAATTGATAAAATTGAAATCCAGTTTTGATATCATCAAGGCTTCATTGGATATACTTGAAAATAAAAAAACAATGATTAATTATTCTGAGCCTAAAACCTCTTATATTTATTCTCAATGTTTTATTTATATAAAGCAGAACGAAGTTATTGATAAGATAATTATTGAAAATAGCACTCAACTTCTTGATGTAAGGATATTAAAAGGTAAAGGAGACAAAACAATGAGTTTGTCTGCTAAAGACAGAGTTGTTTCCTTTGTCGTTAAAGCTCAGGATTATA
>CAIXAQ010000545.1 GCA_903917425.1 uncultured Bacteroidales bacterium | reverse complement strand
GAAACGGGCCGCCTTAGCCGCAACTTTTTTCTACACCATACCCGGTCCTAAAATGCTGTGGCAGTTTGGCGAACGCGGTTACGATTATTCCATCAATTACCCGACCTACACCAGCGACAGCAGGCTGGCACAAAAACCGCCGCGTTGGGATTATATGAAAAACTACAACAGGTTAGACCTTTACAACCTGGTTACCTCGCTCATAAAACTCCATACCGAAGACCCTATATTTGAAACCACGGATTTCGATTTTACCCTCTCCGGTTTAATGAAAAAAATAAGGTTGCGCACGGCAACGAGTTCGATGGTGGTAATTGGCAATTTCGATGTGAAGGAGGGCGCAATTACGCCTAATTTCTATAATACGGGAAAATGGTACGAATTATTCAGCAAGGACTCGCTTACCGTTACCAATACCGGCGTAAGCCTCACGCTGAAAGCCGGCGAATACCGTATTTACAGCAATAAAAAACTACCTTTCCCTTACCAGGTAGATAATACTGATGCCGGCAAAACACAGGTAAGAGTTACTCCTAACCCGGTAAATGATCGTTGTACCATCGAAATTTCATTTCCGGGAACTTCTGACTGCAATGTTGACATCTTCAACCCGAACGGCACTTTGGTTGAGCGGATTTTCAAAGGTCAGGTTGAAAATAAACTCTTACTAAATTGGCAACCGGCAACTTCCGGAACTTTTATTATAAAAGTTGAGATGGGGAATCAAACGATTGTTAAGAAAATTGTTTCCATTAAGCAATAAGCTGGCTGCTAAACGGCTAAGATAACCCGGACAAGCGAGAAAAGTAATTAATAACACTTAACATTAAATTAAAAATGTAAAAGTAATGGGGCTTGCAATACTTTTACATTTTGTGTTCTGTGTTTAATGTTTTGAATTCCTTACTGAAAAGGTATATCAGAGAAAAACTGCAAATTATTAGATAAACTACAGAGGTACTCTCAGTATGATCAATCCTGTTTATCAGGCCGATCCCCGTATTTTCAACACCGGCTTAAATACTTTAGTCTGGAAATTAATGTCTGCTGCCGGGTTATTCAGACGTTGAAGCAGTAATTTCACACTTTCGCGTCCCATTTCGTAGCCTTTCTGCACGACGGTTGTAAGCTCGGGGTTGATAATGGAGGCATTTGGGCCATCGCCAAAACCGACAATCGAAATATCTTCCGGAATGAGGAAGCCATTTTGCTGCAATACCTGTATGGCCGCGATAGCCGTGCTGTCGTTTACCGCGAATATTCCATCCAGTTCGGGAGCCAGGTTAAGTATATGTTGACGCAGTGTCTGCACTTCCTCGCGCGTATCGCATTTCAGAATCCAGTCCTCACGCACTTCGAAACCCGCCTTGCGCAAGGCTTCGCAGTACCCGTTGCGCCTTTCGCGGCCGATTAACAGGTTTTGTGGTGCCGCCAGGTGAATAATATTTTTACATCCCTTATTTATCAGGTATTCAGTGGCTATTTTCCCGCCTTCAAAATCGTCGGTAATTACTTTGTCGGCTTCCAGCTGATCGCAGACCCTGTCGAAAAAAACTATAGGAATTCCGTTTGCCAGCGCCTCGCTGAAATGCTCGTACGATTGCGTTGTTTTACTCAGCGAAACCAGGATTCCATCAACCCTGTGATCAATAAGAGTTTGCAGGTTGATCATTTCGCGGTACTGGTTTTCGTTCGACTGGCAGATAATCAGGTTATAGCCTTCTTTATGCGCAAGTTCCTCGATACCGCTGATTACGGATGAAAAAAAGTGATGCACAATGGCCGGGATGATCAAACCAATGGAATAACTTTTCTGGCGACGCAGGCTGAGAGCCAATACATTGGGCCGGTAATTAAATTTTTCGGCATAGTTACGCACCAACTCTTTGGTTTCCTGGCTTATATCAGGATGATCTTTTAATGCCCGCGACACG
>CAIXAQ010000544.1 GCA_903917425.1 uncultured Bacteroidales bacterium | reverse complement strand
GTGCAATAAAAGTATTTAACTGGACCGCGACCATGTATAAAGGATCCATTTCTCTCGAGCCACCATTCTGGTGGGCGATGGCTTTCATCTTTATTTTTATGATTGGCGGACTTACAGGACTGATTTTGGGTAGCGTTTCTACCGATGTTCACGTACATGATACCATGTTTGTAGTGGCACATTTTCACTACATTGTATTTGGTGGGGCGGGAATGGCCTTTTTTGCAGCACTGCACTATTGGTACCCGAAAATGTTCGGCAAGATGTACAACAAAAAAGTTGCCAACCGTGCACTTCTGATGTTGTTTATCGGTTTCAATACCTTGTATATGCCGATGTTCTTCCTTGGTTTCATGGGAATGCCGCGTCGTTATTACGATTACCTTCCCCAGTTTGCCAACCTGAACCTGTTATCGACAATCGGATCCTGGATCATGGCAACCGCCTTGATAATTGTGATTGTAAACCTGCTAAGGGCTAAAAAAGGGACACCCGAAGAGATGGATGATCCGTGGGGCGGACGCACGCTGGAATGGAAAATACAATCGCCTCCTTCGCTCGAGAATTTTGAGGAGATACCAGTCATAACCCACGAACCTTACGAATTAATCGAAAAATAAACAGTATATGGAACAAAATCATTTAGAGCACACTGAGCACTTCGATCCGGTTGCGTCAAAACTGGGTATGTGGCTGTTTATTTTTACCGAGATCCTGCTTTTCGGGGGTTTATTTATAGTTTACTCAGTATACCGGTTTAAACACCCGGTCGAATTTCACCTTGCAGCTGAGGAATTGAATGTAACCATTGGTCTTATCAATACTATTATCCTCCTGGTTAGCAGTATGACAGTGGCCATGTCAATCACCGCCCTTCAGCTGGGAAATAAAAAACTCACCTTACTTCTACTGGCAACCACAGGCTTGCTGGCACTGGTTTTCCTGGTTAATAAATACTTCGAATGGGGAGCAAAAATTCACCACGATATTTATCCCGGGAGCGAATTCCTGATGAGCCTGAGTAAGGGAGATATGCTCTTCTTTGGCTTATATTTCTTTATGACTGGCCTTCACGCCTTGCATATCATTGCCGGGATGGCCTTGCTGGGTGTTGCTTTCGTTAAGATTAAAAGCGGATCCGTAAATCAGAACCGCATTTCGTTACTCGAAAACGGAGGATTATACTGGCACCTCGTCGATTTAATCTGGATTTTCCTGTTCCCATTGTTCTATCTAATACATTAATCCCCATGAGCGAACATAAAAACCACATCTCATCCTATAAGTCACAGATAGTAGTTCTGCTTAGTCTTATTGTGCTCACCGTGCTTACGGTAACCATCACCAGCGTTCACCTGGGCCCGTTTAATACAGCAGCGGCCATGCTTATTGCATCCGTAAAAGCAACTATTGTATTACTTTACTTCATGCACCTGAAGTTTGATGAAAAAATATACCGCTTCATGGTTACCCTCGTGCTCGCCATTTATGCAGTCGTGATCATTATAACATTTTTTGATTACTTATACCGATAAACACTATGTTCTCAGGATACTCAAATTTTTCGGAAGGAGTAGATACAGCATTTGCTATCATCACAGGTATCTCATTATTCTTCCTGATTGGAATTACCGCCATCATTATCAGCTTCATTTTTAAATACAACAAGAAGAAAAATCCTGTCGCATCCGAAATAGAAGGAAGTACAAAGCTGGAAATCATCTGGACCATCATCCCGCTCATACTTGTATTGTTCATGTTCTGGATTGGCTGGCGCTCCTACACCCCCGAACGCAAAGTCCCGGCGGATGCCATGAAAATAAAAGTCACTGCCCAGATGTGGAGTTGGCGTTTTGAATACGAAAACGGCAAGGTCGAAGACACCCTTTTCGTACCTGTAAACAAAGCAGTTGTGTTAAACATGGTCTCCCTCGACGTAATCCATAGTTTGTACATCCCGGCATTCCGGATTAAAACGGATGTGGTTCCGGGAACGGATAACTACATGTGGTTCAAATCCCTTGTAACAGGTTCATATGATCTTTTCTGTGCTGAATATTGCGGGCTAAGGCATTCATATATGGGTACTACTGTGGAAGTGGCAGATCAGGCAACTTTCGACAAATGGTATGCTGCTACGCCACCAAAGATTGATTCGACCGTTTCCGCAAAACCTGGTTTTAAAGGAAAACTTCTTACCGAACAAAAAGGCTGTATAGCCTGCCATTCCTCTGACGGAACCAAGATAGTGGGACCTTCGTACAAAGGTATTTTCGGGCATAAAGTTACCGTTGAAACCAATGGCAAGGATCGCGAAATCATGGTAGATGAAGCCTACCTGAAAAAATCAATACTCGAAGCAAATGCGGATGTGGTAAAGGGATTTCCTAAAGGATCAATGCCCGATTATAAAGCCCAGCTAAGCGAACAGGACGTAAATGATATTATTGAATACATTAAAACTCTAGGTGAAGAAAAGTAATACCCCGCGTGAATGGCTGAAAGTGATCAGCGAACTTGGGAAAGTCAGGATTTCGTTTGCAGTGGCTTTTACCACTTTTACAGGCTACATACTCAGCCACGGCGAATTCGACCGTGGTTTTGTTTTGCCGTTTATCGGTATTTTCCTGCTTGCCTGTGGCGCTTCTGCCTTTAACCAATTGCAGGAAACGGAAACCGACCGAATCATGAAGCGAACTGCAGGAAGACCCCTTCCTTCGGGCCGAATCAGCAAGACTGGAGCTCTACTGATAGCTCTTGCATACTTTATCTCAGGATGCCTGGTTCTGTATTTCGGCCCGGGTTTATTAACGCTGCTGGTTGGCATTTCGACGTTCGTCTGGTACAACCTGATTTATACACCATTAAAGAAAATAACCGCTTTTGCTGCTGTCCCCGGATCCATGGTCGGAGCCTTGCCTCCTTTGGCTGGCTGGGTTGCAGGCGGCGGAAGTTTGACAGATCCGAGGGCGCTGGCTATCGGCTTCTTCTTCTTTATGGGTCAGATTCCGCATTTCTGGCTGTTGCTCTTGAAACTGGGTAAACAGTACGAAAGCGCCAATCTCCCATCGCTCACGCAACTATTTACGGATGAACAGATTAAACGATTGACTTTCGTATGGATCGCCGCAACTGGTATTTCAGCACTTGCATTACCTCTTTTCGGGTTGCAGGATAAAATATGGAGCATTTCCCTTATTATACTACTGTCGGCGGCATTGATTGTAATATTTATCCCTCTTTTAAACCGAAAAAAGCCATTCAATGTCGGCAAGTCTTTTGTGCTGATTAATGTCTATTATCTTTTTATCATGTTTGTAATGATCGCGGATAAGCTGGTTTGACGAATTGAACCTATATTTGAGAAAAAGACTAAGAGACAGTTTAAAATTGTTTTTTTCATAATTCTGAAGGGGCGAATAGCGACAAGGAGAGGGGCGAATTCAGGAAATATACTCTGAATTGTGACCTTCAATTAAGGATTCTTCCGTCTTCGGACTTCCGTCTTCCGACCTTTACTCTTTCTGAGTAAAGATTTGGTAAATTTAATCAGTGTCTAATTTTAAGCTTAATATTTTTACTTTTGTTCCGGCATTTTCGGACAAGGTATTCGAAAAACCCATGATGAACCATTTATAGATTAGTTTATTATTGGATTTGCCATAGCAATGTGCAGTTTTGACTTTATTCAAATTACAGGTTATGCCACGAATTGAATGAAAATGGTTTTTATCAGGTCGGAAGACCGAAGTCGGAAGACGGAAGAAAGGGCTACTTTGCGATTGACCTTAAATTGGAAAACAAGTCGTAGAATTGTAATTGGTCAACAAAGCTCCGCTTTAAAGGGATAAAATAAGTTCTCGTGGTCACTTCTGACTTCCGTCTCCCGACTTCCGGCAACGTTTTTAACCAATAAATCACCATTAGGGCCAAACACTTAACACCTCTGTATGAAAATTGGAATTTTAGGCACACGTGGTATACCCAACAATTACGGGGGTTTTGAGCAATTTGCCGAATACCTGGCCGTTGGCCTGGTTGAGCTGGGCGCCGAAGTATGGGTGTATAATTCCCATAATCATCCTTGTAAAGAAACAAGTTGGAATCACGTCAACCTTATCCACTGTTTTGATCCGGAATATAGGATGGGACTGGCCGGGCAGTTTGTTTATGATTTCAACTGCATAACCGACAGCCGAAGCCGTAATTTTGACATTCTGCTGCAATTGGGTTATACCACCAATTCTATCTGGTGTAAACTTTTGCCCCGGACAGCGAAAGTCGTCACCAATATGGATGGCCTCGAATGGCAGCGAAGCAAGTACAATAAACTCATACGCCATTTTTTGAAATATGCCGAAAAACTTGCTGCCAAAAGCAGTAATTTGCTAATTGCTGATGCCGAACCCATAAACGAATACCTTCAGAAAACGTATCATACACCTTCTGTTTACATTTCATACGGAGCCGATGTTTTTAATTTGTCAGATAAAAATACGCTTACACCTTTTAACGTAAGACCTGGAGAGTATTTTCTCCTGATTGCCCGTTTGCAGCCCGATAATCATATCGAAGAAATCATAAAAGGAGTAATAGCATCCGGCACCTGCTTCCCGTTATTGGTTGTCGGCAACACAAAGAACACACACGGAAAATACCTGTCGGAAAAATACACATCCGCTCAGGTGCAATTCTTAGGTAGTATTTTTGATAAAGATATCCTGAATCAACTCAGGCATTTTTCGGGAATATATTTTCACGGGCATTCTGCCGGGGGCACCAATCCCTCCCTGCTCGAGGCCATGGCAGCTTCCGCAGCTATATGTGCCCACAATAATGTATTTAACCGTTCAGTGCTG
>CAIXAQ010000543.1 GCA_903917425.1 uncultured Bacteroidales bacterium | reverse complement strand
CTGTTCGGGTTTAAAGACCAGGAACCGGTCGTACTCATACCTGTCATTATCAGCTCTTTCGTTCTTGAATATTTTGCTGAACGCTGGAAGGTAATAGGTTTCTTTTATGTAGTGTACCAACCCAAGTTCGTCCACAGAAGTAAAATTCTCGTCAGCAATGATGCCGTTGCAGAATGCAAAGAAACCTTCAGGCTGCACTCCGAAGACGGAAAGTTCCCAACATTTGGGGAAAAGGATGGAGACACTCTCCATTATTTTTTCGTGGTGGAACTGTTTGCCATTGGTAAATATATAGCCTCCATGACTCCATAGGTATTTTTTGAAGGAAGCAAGCTCAATCATATCCCCGCTTTTAAACTCGACATATTCCTCTTTATGAAGCTCGGCATGGAAGAGTTTTACGATACGTTTATTTTTCGTGGGTTCGTGGTCGAACACCTGAAAGAGAGGCTCCATGTAAAAGTTTCCGACTTTCACAAGTGTATTGTCCAGGGTGCGGAAAACGTAAAAAATCTTGTTTCCGGTTTTGTTTTGAGCGGGGAAGAAACCGTAACGCTGGAAGAAGTCCTGGTCCACATAGTCCGGAATGTGGTTGATATCGAAGACATAATGCTGTTCGTCAATAACCACTTTCTCCTGATGCTGAACGGCCAGATTTTTGCGTTTTTCAACAAAGGGCTTCAGTACTTTACTGAAAGCTGATTGAGTGAGATTGAACTTCTTAGCAATCTCGTTAGTTTTGATGTGGATAATGGTGTTGTCCAGAAGGCTAAGGAAAGCCGATACCATTTCAATGTATTTTTTTGAGCGTTTAGTGTCAGGATGAGAGTTTAATTTATCGCAAAGTCCTAACACATAAAAATCAAGAAAATCTGTTCGGGATTCTATATTGTTCTCAACACCATCTTTAATTCTGACGCTGTTTTCAATAACCTGAACACGGATGCCATTTTCTGTAAGCAGTCGGCCAGCGGTAGCCAGGGCAGTTTCGTTGTCGTCTGCATCCACAATATGCAGCAATCCTTCGATGGTAACATTTTTTGTAAGTTTTGCCAGTTTGAAAATGTCATCCTTCAAAAGGATTCCATGAGGTAGGCTGATAGTATTTTCAAAACCCTCAGCATGGCGATCCACGACATGAAGTGGTGATGGCAGTATGATAACTTTGTCCAATTCTTTGATAGCATCTGTGGAAGCATCCAATCCATAGAATCCTCTTTCTTTTATGTCTTCGGGTTTTGGCAGCAGCTTTTTAATTTCTTTGGTAACAATGGCCGTGCTGACATCCAGTTGTTTTGAGATGGTATCGACCAGAAGCTCGCGTGTCTGCTCATCGGGAATAAGGGATATTTGGGCAGTAAGGTCTTTGACAAGCCTGGCTTTTTGCAATGGATCCGGCTCTTTGCCGAGCTCTGTTTTAATGAGGTTGATGCGAAAGGAAACAATATCTTTTCTATTGGCTTCGAGGTATTTCTTCATTTCCTCGCCGCCTGCTTTGCGAATGTATGAGTCCGGATCTTCCCCTTCAGGAAGCACGACTACATACACATCCATTCCGGCTTGCAAGGGAAGTTTAATGTTCGCGATGCTGGCTTTTATTCCTGCAGGATCATCATCATACACCAAAGTAAGGCAGGAAGTTAGGGAGCTAATCATTTTTACTTGTGTCTCGCTCAAGGCGGTGCCGGAACCGGCTACGGAGTTTTTTATTCCTGCAAGGAATAAGCTGATGGTATCTGTTTGGCCTTCGACTAAAAAACATTCTTTTTCGTCCGAGATAGACTTTCTGGACTGGTACAGGCCATAAAGGAATTTACTTTTACTAAAAACATCGGTTTCTTTGGTGTTGATGTATTTTGGTTTGTCTTTGTCAGCAGCGATAATTCGCCCGGTGAAACCAATTATGCGGCCAGAACGGTCGAGGAATGGGAACATGATTCTTCGGGAGAATGTATCGTAATAGATGCCTTGCTCGTTTTTGTTTATCAACCCGGCTTCAAAAAGGATATCCAGATTATACCCGGCAGAAGCGGCTGCTCGCATGAGAGCATTGCCAGATTCAGAATATCCTATAGAGTATGGGGTAACTGCATCCAGCAGATTGCGTTGTGTTATATACTCCCGTGCTAAATTGTTTTTTAAGAAGTTTTCAGTGAAATGCTGAGCAGCGAATTTGTTGGCGGCTAGTATGGCTTCTCTTTTGGATTTTTCTTCCTGGTCTTTTTGTGAAGCATTACTTTCTATAACGGCAATTTTGTAAATGTTTGCGATATAGGTCAGCGATTCTGAATAGGTTTGTTGTTCGTGTTTTTCAAGGAATCTGATAGCATCCCCCGACTCTCCGCAACCGAAGCATTTATAATTGTTTGCACTTGTAAAAACTACAAAGCTCGGCGTACGTTCGTTGTGAAAAGGGCAGCATCCGGTGTAATTTAAACCCTTTTTTTTGAGTGTAACGAAATCAGAGATAATGTCGTAAATCTGAATGGCATCCTTTATTTCACTTTCATTTGTTATCATTAGTTAAGATATAATCCGGCACTTCGAGAGGCTCTCTGACCGTAATGAGAGAATGAGATAATTCAATAATTTGAGAACATGATTAATACGGAAGATCTTCATTCATTAAATCCGGCGGGGGGAGAGCGGGGCTGTTGAAACCCTGGTCGGGTGACTGTGAAGGGATTTTTGATATTACATTTTGTTGAATATAATCGAATAGATATTTCATCTGGTCGGTGTCGTCAAAAGCTCTTTTGCCTTTTATCTCAATTTCAATCATTTGGGGCAAGTCACCTGGGCATTCTCTTGTCCATTTTGAAGGAATTGTTACTTCGTTTTGAGTTATCCAGGTGAAAGCATGATCTTTTTTCGCTATTTTTAATTTGAACGGTTTTGTGATATCTACATTGGGAATACGCATTAAAATACCTTTTGATTCCCTGGAGGAATAGGGAGTGGAAACGGAATATAATTCGTCTTTATCCCGCATGATAAAAACAATATTCCGGAAGGTGCCAAATTGATTTTCAGTTTTGTGGTCGAGAATGTTTTCAAGCATCCCCGTAATGGTATCGAATTGCAGTTCATACACTGTTGCGCCGTTTTTGTTTTGGCGTTCTTTTGCTTTTGGAGTGGATTTTTCTGCGCGAATGGTAAATTTTCCATCAACTACGCTTACATAGGTTCTGTTTTCGGAAGTGTTTTCTAACATGGCGATTAAACTTGAAAATTTGGAAATGAGAGAATTTGGAAATGACATTACTAAACCCTTAGCGGGTCCCGAATTATCGGGGTCAGTCCTAATGCAATTGGCTCGTTACAATACCTTCAG
>CAIXAQ010000542.1 GCA_903917425.1 uncultured Bacteroidales bacterium | reverse complement strand
ATATATTTACATACATTTGGTATTATATATAACCTAACCTAAACCTAATAATTAAATTTATGAAAAAAATTCTACTTTGCCTTGCATTGTTGCTTTCCGTAAATATTTTATTCGCACAAAATGTGCTTACGGGGACTGTAACAGATGACCAAAAACAACCGGTTTCCGGGGTAAGTGTCTACGAAAAAGGTACCACTAATGGTGTATTTACTGATTATAACGGCAAATATTCTGTTCGTTACAAAGATGAAAACTCTGTTATTGTTTTTAGTTTTGTGGGATTGGTTGCCCAGGAAATTACAGCCGGGAAACAAACAACGTTAGATGTCACGTTGACCAGTAACAATATACTGGATAAAGTAGAAATAGTAGGTTCTCGTCGTCCTAACCGCACTTCGGTTGAGAGTATAGTACCTGTTGATATTATAGAAGTATCGCGCTTATTGTCGACCATGGGGCAGCCGGATGTAAACCAGATGTTGCAATATGTTGCGCCTTCTTTTAATTCGAACAAACAGTCAGGTGCTGATGGCGCCGATCATATTGACCCTGCTACCCTGCGTGGACTTGGCCCCGATCAAACACTAGTACTTATAAACGGGAAACGCAGGCATCAATCTTCGTTAATTAATATATTCGGTTCGCGTGGCAGAGGCAATACAGGCACAGATTTAAATACAATTCCTATTTCGGCTATTGACCGGATAGAAATATTAAGGGATGGTGCAGCCGCCCAATACGGTTCGGATGCTATTGCAGGGGTTATTAATATCGTACTGAAATCGAACACCGACGAATTTACCGGCAGTTTAACAACCGGCGTTAGAAATTCCACGGCTCCAAGCGAATATAATGTGCTGGCTGAGCCTAAAAAATATGACGGTCAGCTAACACAGTTCAATGGAAATTACGGTACAAAAATCGGTGAAAAGGGATTTGTAAATATGACTATGGACTATGCAAAACTTGATCATACTTTCCGTCGTGCTGACCCATCAAAAAACGAAAATGGAGTGTATCGTGATAAGTTCGGGGATGCCGCTTCCGAAAGTTTTGCCACCTATTTCAATTCATCCTTCAGCACAGGCAAAAAAACCGAAATTTACATGTTTGGTGGCTACAACTACAGGTTTACCGATGCGTTTGCTTTTAGCCGCGCCGCCGATGACAGCCGGAATGTAATCGAAATATATCCAAATGGATTCGACCCTCAGATTCAATCAGTTATTACGGATAAATCTCTATCGGTAGGGATGAAGACCTTGATAAGCGGATTTAAATTGGATTTTAACAATACATTTGGAGGCAACAATTTCCAGTATACAGTAGACAATACATTGAATGCTTCATTAGTGACCAAATCGCCCACGCGATTTGATGCCGGCGGCTTTTCGTTAGCTCAAAATACAACTGCACTGGATATTTCTAAACTATTTCCTACGGTTGCACAAGGATTGAATGTAGCCTTTGGAGCTGAATACCGCGTTGAAAAATACCAGATTGTTTCCGGCGAGGAAGGTTCGTATAAAACTTACGGCCCCGTTGTTTTTGCAATTGATGGCACTGATACTACATTCAGGCCTGGTGGTTCGCAGGGATTCCCCGGTTTTCAGCCCAGCAACGAGTTGAGGGAATCGCGCAGCAACTTCGGAACCTATGCCGACCTTGAAATGGATGTTACCAAGAAGTTCGTCGTTAGTGCCGCTGCCCGTTTTGAGCAGTACAGCGATTTCGGAAATACTTTAAACGGGAAACTTGCAACCCGTTACAAAGTTTCAGATGCCTTTTCGCTGCGCGGCTCGGTTAGCTCAGGGTTCAGAGCTCCTTCATTAGCGCAGATGTATTTCAACACTACCTTTACCGACATTGTTGCCGGGCAGGCAATTGATAAAATCATTGCAAAAAACAACAGCCCGCTCACACGCTCATTAGGAATCCCGGCATTGAAACAGGAAGTTTCCTTAAATGCGGGCCTTGGATTCACTGCAAAAGTTAAATCCTTGTCTTTAACGGTTGATGCTTATTATGTGCGCATCAAAGACCGTATTGTCCTTACGGGTTCCTTTTACAGCGACGACGATGTAATCGGCGGCGAACTTACAAATCTGAATATTGGTGCCGCCCAGTTTTTTACGAATGCGGTTAATACAACCTCCAAAGGAGTAGATGCTATCCTGGGTTACTCTGTTTTACTCTCGGGTCATCAAACCCTCAGATTTACGTTTGCCGGCAACTTTAACGACATGGTTATTGATAAAATTTATACCAACGATCAATTATCAGGAAAAGAAAACGTCTATTTTGGACTTCGCGAACAGTATTTTTTATTGGCCTCGGCTCCTAAAAGTAAGTTCAATTTTGGTGTTGATTATTCAAAAAGAAATTTCTTCTCCAACATAAAACTCACCCGGTTCGGGAAAGTGGAACTTATCAACTGGAACGATAACGGCGATAATGTTATTGATGCAGGTGAATTGGATACGTATAATTCGAAAACTACTGTGGATTTATCATTCGGGTATAACCTCAATAACTTCACATTCACTATAGGTTCAGTTAATCTGTTAAATGTTTATCCCGACAAACATGACCCGGCACTTACTGAATCCGGAGGAATCTGGGATAGTGTACAGATGGGATTTAGCGGTGCTATGTACTTTGCCAAAATCGGATTTAAATTTTGATGTTTCATAAGCCTGACTTGCAATCAGCCTGAAAATTCAATTCAATACACTATAAACGGACAAGGCATCGTTTGACAATTTCACACCTGCCAGGCATTCAAAACCTGGCAGGTTTTAATTCAGTCACCCGTTGCGCCACAACAACACTGATACATCCGGTTTAATTGCCCACATCACTGATAAATTGATCAGTTGATAAATTCTTGCCATACTGTTTGGTGGCTTAGTTTCCTATTCCTTACATTTACGCCCGTAATTCTGACCTATGCAAAATATTTTCAGGAAAAAGTCAATTGAAATGATCCTTCATCATGCCGATGAGGGAAATCCTGATTTAATGAAACGCCGGTTGGGTGTCAGGGACCTGACTGCCATGGGAATTGCCGCCATTATCGGAGCCGGTATATTCAGCACCATTGGTAATGCTGCAGCAAGTGGCGGTCCTGCCGTATCCTTGTTATTTGTATTTACGGCTATTGCCTGCGGATTATCAGCTATGTGCTATGCTGAGTTTGCATCTGCCATTCCCATCAGCGGGAGTGCTTATACATACGCTTATGCAAGTTTTGGAGAACTGATAGCATGGATCATCGGCTGGGATCTTATAATGGAATATGCCATTGGAAATATTGCCGTTGCTATTTCATGGTCAGGGTATTTTACAGGCTTACTGAGCGGCCTTCACATAAACATACCTGAATACCTGGCTATTGATTACCTGAGCGCGGCCAAAGGATTTAAGCTGGCCACGGAGCAACTTCAGTCGGGAGTTACAGTTGCCGGTCTTGACACAAACCTGCGCGAAGCCTACCAGGCCTGGATTTCGGCACCCCATTTGGGTAGTATCCGGTTTATCGCCGACATACCTGCTTTAGGAATAGTTTTTTTTATTACCTGGCTGGTTTACAAAGGAATTTACGAGACCAAAATGGCCGGTAACATAATGGTGCTTGTTAAAATCGGGATTCTGATGCTGGTCATCGCCGTTGGTTCATTTTATGTTGATCCGAAGAATTGGAGCCCGTTTGCACCGAATGGAATAGGCGGTGTATTGAAAGGCGTTTCAGGCGTTTTCTTTGCTTATATCGGCTTCGATGCCATTTCGACTACTGCCGAGGAATGCAAAAACCCGCGCCGCGATTTGCCACGATCGATGATTTATGCGTTAATCATAACAACAGTTTTATATGTAGCCATCAGCCTGGTGCTTACCGGCATGATTCCTTTCGCTCAATTGGGCGTTTCAGATCCCCTGGCTTTTGCTTTTGAAAAATTACATCTGACCAGGTTGTCGGGTATCATTGCCTTGGGGGCCGTAATTGCCATGTCGGGCGTGTTGCTTGTTTTCCAGGTCGGCCAGCCACGTATATGGATGAGCATGAGCCGCGACGGACTGTTGCCACCCAGGTTCTCGAAACTTCATAAAAAATACAGGACTCCGGCTTTTGCTACCATTGTTACCGGTTTCCTGGTAGCCGTTCCTGCTTTGTTTTTGAATCTCACCGAAGTAACCGACCTTACAAGTATAGGAACTTTGTTTGCTTTCATACTTGTTTCGGGCGGGGTATTGATACTGCATCCCAGGGGAAACAACGATGTCAACAAAAAAGGTTTTAATGTTCCTTATGCCAACAGCCGCTGGTTTCTGCTCCCGATGTGGATGCTGATCCTGGTCATTATCTGGTTATCCAATCCTGGTTTTTTTGCAGGTATTTTTAACGGCAGCAATCATCTTTCAAAAGGTTTTCATAATCAGCTGCCTATGTATGTTTTTATAGTGGTAGCTATAATAACTACTGTTTATGCTGTTATCAGGAAATGGTCGCTGATACCGGTACTGGGATTGCTAACCAATCTTTACCTGATGAGTGAACTGGGAATTACCAACTGGATGCGATTCCTGATATGGCTGGTAATTGGGCTGGTGTTGTATTTCCTATACGGGATGCGACATAGTAAACTTAAGAGCCATTATTCAGAATAGAATTTGTAATGATATTGCTCTGAATTCCTAATTCAAATGGTTCATTTCATTGAAATTCAACAATTCTGCTTTATCAACAATTCTTACATTTGCCAAAGTAAAATCGTTTTAAGTATGACGTGGCTTACTGTTGCAGCACTTATTGTTTCTGGGGTATTTGTAGGATTCATCAACACACTGGCTGGAGGTGGAACGATTATCTCTCTTTCGCTTTTTATGTTCCTGGGGCTGCCTGCCAATATTGCCAATGGCACCAATCGTGTTGCCGTAATTCTTCAAAATCTTACTTCGGCATATGAGTTCCGGCGAAAAAAAGTCCTCGATTTTAAAAAAGCCAATAAACTAGCCATTCCTACCATGCTGGGAGCCATTTTGGGCGCGCAGATTGCATCAGATATTAACGAAGCCGTTTTTCGCAAAGCCATTGGGGTTGTGATGATCGTGATGATGTATTTTATTCTTACCAAACCTTCGCAATGGCTCAAAGGCACCGAGGCCCTGTTAGAAAAACCGGTTTCGTGGATACAGATACTGATTTTTTTTGTTATTGGTGTTTATGGCGGTTTTGTACAGGTGGGCGTAGGTTATTTTATACTCGCCGGTGTAGTGCTTGGAGCGGGTTACAATCTGGTAAAGGCGAATGCCATCAAAGTCTGGATAGTACTATTATATACACCACTGGCACTTATTGTTTTTATTTTAAACGACCAGGTTCGCTGGGACTATGGTTTGATACACGCTATTGGAAATATAATCGGAGCTTTTGTAGCGTCGCGGTTTGCGGTATCATGGGGAGTCAATTTTGTGCGATGGGTCGTGATCGTTGTCATTGTGATTTTCTCCTCCGATTTGCTGGGATTGATTAATATCAAGGAGTTTATTACCGGACTAAAACACTAATTGTAAAACCGATTCTCACCACCTAGGCTCATAAGACACATAAGTATTTCCCGCAAGTTCATCTGAGTTTACCCTGTTGTTAGTTAAAGTGTGACTACTTTTGTTCTCATTATGAATCTTACCGAATCTCTTCTTCGCTGGTACGAAAACAATAAGCGTCCGCTGCCGTGGCGCGAAACCCGCGATCCTTATAAAATATGGCTTTCTGAAGTAATATTGCAGCAAACACGGGTGACACAGGGAACGAATTATTACCATCGTTTTCTGGCTGCTTTTCCTGATGTGCAATGCCTTGCTGCTGCTGAGGAACAGGATGTGCTAAAGCTATGGCAAGGACTTGGGTACTATTCGCGCGCACGAAACATGCACCATACGGCTAAAGAAATCGCCGAACTGTACGGAGGCATTTTTCCTGAGTCAGCAGCCGGATTAAAAAAACTCAAAGGAATCGGTGATTATACGGCTGCAGCCATCGCTTCCATCTGTTTTAACGAAGCAGTCGCAGTGCTGGATGGAAATGTAGCCCGTGTTATTTCTCGACTGTATGCAATTGATACCCCTATTGATACAAATTCGGGTCGTATAATTCTGAATGAACTGGCAAATGCACTTCTGGATTCCAGCCAGCCAGGTACATTTAACCAATCGGTTATGGAACTTGGGGCACTCGTTTGCACACCCCAAAGCCCGTTGTGTGCCGATTGCCCACTGGCACTTTCGTGTGAAGCACGCAAAAAAAATGAAATTGGGAAATTTCCTGTTAAGACACCTAAAAAACCGCCCACCATTCGTCACCTTAATTATATAGTAATCAGCTTTCTGCAAAACAAGGAAGAATTCATTCTGATGCGAAAACGAACCGGGAACGATATCTGGAAAAACCTCTACGATTTTCCATGCATTGAAACTGAAAACTCTGCTGAGGTTGATCAAATCCTGGAATTATGCGAAAAACAGGGTTTGTTAGGCGGATTTCCATATGTGGTGCGAAATGTTTCCGACGAATATATTCATCAGCTTTCGCACCGCAGGCTGTTAGCCAAATTTATCAGGATTGATGCCCGGGAAATACCGGCAACCAAGGCAAACATGAGCGCAGTAGCGAAAGCTCAAATCACAGAACTGCCCTTGCCACGCCTGATTGACCGTTACCTTGCGACTTTACTATAGGCTTTAATCATTTAAATGGTTATTTTTCCTGGCATAATAACTCAGGGAAGAATTATAAACATTAAACACAGAACACCAAATCTAAAAGTTTTGCAGCCACCCTAACTTTTTCATTCTTAATTTAATGTTACATGTTTTATATTGTTTT
>CAIXAQ010000541.1 GCA_903917425.1 uncultured Bacteroidales bacterium | reverse complement strand
CCTGGGTAATACCTGAATAAAATGGACTCCACATGTTAGCAATAGCCTCGGTTTTATTATCCCAGGTATGCTGATGCAGTACGCGCCATTTACCACCATCGTCCCAGTCGCCTCCGCGGGTAGGACAAACCATTTCGTCTGAAGGAAGTTCCTGGCAGAACCAGTAACCGGCATTATCCAGGAATCCTTGCATTGGAGCATAAATTACACCCATATCAACAATAGGATCTGGTGTGTATTCGCTTTGCGGAACCTTGTCAATAATAGGTTCTTTAAGGTCGGTGCAACCTGTGAAGATTGCAAGAAACATAAAAACAATTACAAATATTTTTTTCATAGCTCTTAGAATTAAAGTGTTACGTTTACACCAAATGTGAATGTACGTGTTTTAGGATACACGTTAAACTGATCGAGTCCGAATTCGGTGCCACTATAACCGGTTTCAGGGTCGATACCTGAGTAATTGGTGATGGTTAGCAGGTTATTGGATGCAAAATATACCCTTATATTGTTGAAACCGGGTACTGTTTTAATATTATAACCAATAGAGAGGTTGTCAAGCCGGATAAATGATCCATCTTCGAGGTAGTAGCTGCTCACCTGTGGAATATCGTTGAGACCACGTGCCTTATCCTCAAGTGCTGATTGCAACACGTTCATATCGGGTAACCACATGGCATTGCCGAACATCAGGCGCGTAGTGTTGAAAATTTTAGTTCCATAAATACCGCGAACGGTAAAACTGGCATCAAAGTTTTTATAAAAAGTAAATGCATTCGACCAGCCTAATTCAAATTTAGGTTGTGCACTTCCTACTACACGACGTTCAGCTTGTGTATAATCGCGGGTTACACCGCCAGTGGCCGTATAATAAAGGAATTTACCATCCGATGATAAGCCTGCATATTCAGGCATCACCCAGGTTCCAAATCCATACCCGGGTTGAATTACCTGTGTGCTGGTTCCAACGCCTCCACGAACTGAAACATATCCCTTATCCTGCGGACCCATTTCGAATTCACCGTTACTCAGGCTGATAACTTCCTGTTTGTATTTTGAAAATGTAATTGTACTTTTCCATTCCAGGTTTTTATTCTGAATGGCGAAAGCCATTATACTGAATTCAAACCCTTTTACATCGATTTCTCCTCCGTTTGCCCAAATGTGGTCTGCTTCATTTGGAGGAACAGGAATAGCATAACTACCCAAAAGGTCGTAAGTATGTTTCTTATACACTTCGAATGATCCAGAAATACGGTCTTTAAACAATCCATAATCGAGGCCGATATTTACTTCCTGGTTTGATTCCCATTTCAGGTTAGGGTTTGCGGCAGCAGCAAAGGTGTATTTGATTACACTTTCGTTTGTTTCGAAATTGATGGAAGTTCCTGATGCGTTATAATACAACTCAGCATTGTGATTACCAATTTCCTGGTTACCGGTTATACCAAATCCAACACGTAAACGGAGGTTATTGATAACCGTAACATCACTCATGAAACCTTCGGATTTAATATTCCACATGGCCGATGCAGACGGGAACCATCCCCATTTATTGTTTTCTCCGAAACGGGATGAACCATCACGCCTTACGGTCCCTGTTAAGATATACCTGGAATTGTAATTGTAAACACCACGTGCAAAGAACGAAATGAGCGTATTCCCATTGTTGTACGACGTGATATCTCCCGATTTTACATTCAGAAGATTTGAAAGGTCGTTAGATTGTAAATAATCAATAAAAGGCTGTTTGCCCTGGGCTGAAAACCCTGTATTGTTATCATGTTGCCATGAGTGTCCGCCCACGAATTCGAAATTATGTTTATCTACCGTTTTCTTGTAGTTAACGGTAGTTTCGATGATTTTGGACGAAAAATTACCATAGGATCTTCTTCCATAACCTTCGGTCGTACCGAGATTCATGGCCTTAGGCTCAAAGTAGAAACTTTCGTAATCATCACGTGTATAAGCCGCGTTCACACTCAAAGTAAAGCCTGTAAATATTTCGTAACCCGCCTTTGCATAACCAAAAAATCTTTTTGCATCTCTTTCGTTCTGTATCTGGTCAATAAGGGCTACCGGATTCCAGTAATTAAAAGTACGCTGGATATTATACAATTGTCCGTTTGCGTCTAAAACAGGATCGGTTGGATTGCGTTGAAAGGCCTGGTACAAAATATCGGTGGAACCGTTGCCGCCGTAATTTACATAATTGTTGTTTTCGAATGTGCCTGCAAGCCCCGATGTAAAGGTAAGCTTGTTGTTCAGTGCCTTTTGATCAAGATTTATACGGGCTTGAGTCCTTGTTTTACTTGATCCGTTAATGACGCCATCAAAAATGCTATGCGAAACGGATGTACGGTAAACAGAGTTTTCGCCTCCACCTGACAAAGACAAGGCATAGTTTTGCGACATACCCTGGCGATAGATTTCATTCTGCCAGTCAACGTCGCCGCCGCCATCAATAAAATTGAGGTTATTATCCTTGGCATATTGCCGTACCTGGTCCGAACTCAAAAGGTCGAGCCGGTTAGCAACGGATTCAGTTGAAATATAACTTGATGCTTCGATAGTGCTTTGTTTTTTCGCTGTTCCGCGTTTGGTGGTGATAATGATAACGCCACTGGCACCCCTTGCTCCGTAAATTGCGGCTGCAGAAGCATCTTTCAAAACGTTAAATGATTCAATATCATCGGACGAAACCGTTGTGGGATCAACGCCTGGAACTCCGTCAACAACATACAGTGGGTTTGTTCCTGAAGCCAAGCCACCTGAGCCTCCCCTGATTTTTATATCAAATCCGGCATTTGGGTCACCTCCCTTTTTGGTAATAACCACACCTGCTGCTTTGCCCTGTAAACCCTGTAAAGCATCTGTGAGTACGCCTTTATTCAGATCAGCGGCTTTTACAGCAATAACCGATCCGGTACGGTCGCTTTTCTTTTGCGTACCATAACCGATTACCAGCACTTCGTCCAAATTATGAGCTTCCGATGCAAGAGCGATATTAAGCGTTTTTTGAGTCGTGATAACAACTTCCTGTGCCGTGTAGCCTATAAAAGAAAATACCAGGGTAGCCCCTGTTGTAACTTTTAACGAATAATTTCCGTCAATATCGGTTAGGGTGCCCATGGTAGTACCTTTAACCAGCACGGTTGCGCCAGGTAATGTGCTGCCGTCCTTGGCGTCAGTAATTTTTCCCGTTAGCTGTATTTCCTGCGCAAATGCCGTTGAAGCAAATGCCCATGCAATAATCAGCAACAGAATCCTGAAAGAGTTTAAATTTTTCTTCATAGATCCGACTTTCATGTGATTAATAAAGGGTTAATTGTTGGTTGGTTTGTGATTGGTTTAATATGGCTGTATGTTTTGTGTGTTCATTTCCCGGTTCACCTGCAATATTCTGGCATAAGATAAAAGCAAAAAGCAAAAAGATTTAAGGCAGGCAGTTGCGAGCTGATTTTCCTGTTTATTTGTAAGAAGTTTTGTTGCGATTGCTTTTCATAAAGTTTTGATCCTTTTATCTTTAGCCTTTTATCTTTTGTTTTTATTGAAGTTTGTGAATTATTCTGGCCAATATGTTTATTTTAAAATAAAAAAATCAAGTTTTTAAAACTGGTTTTCGGAGCAAACTGCATTGTTTATTTAAACTTCCTGTCTGCATGTTCGAAACAACAGCGCAAAGCTATGAAAAGAATGCGTAGTTCGAATACTTATTTTGCTCTTTTTTAGGCATTTCGGTGAAATATTTCCTGAAATCGTTTCCGCAAACGTTTGCGGAAATTTAATAAAACGAATTTTTCAATGCTTTTTTTTATTCCGGGGTAAATTCCGCAAGATACTGACTATCAACCGGCTTATTGTTAAAACGACACTAAGCGCAGATCTGATTGCAGTTTTTAAACTATGTTATGTAAATCACTTTATGTCAGGAACAGATTGCCATTAATTTTGCTGCAAAAAGGTGCTTTTTCGCCCCTGGGAAGTCCCAAATTCCGGGCTCCAAATTCCTGGAAAGATTTTTGAGTAAGCCATGGGGCTTGAATTTTGCATTGGAGTATAATTTCATTTTTCTTACTTTCTTTTGCCTTGATGCAAAAGAAAGTAACAAAGAACTTAGCGCAGCGATCTCATGAGCTCCTATAAAAATAAGTAATGAGCGAATAAAAAATCAAGGCTTTATATAAATTTTACACATCTGTAC
Source organism: uncultured Bacteroidales bacterium (assembly GCA_903917425.1). Classification (GTDB taxonomy): domain Bacteria; phylum Bacteroidota; class Bacteroidia; order Bacteroidales; family UBA4417; genus UBA4417. The sequence continues at coordinate 387 of CAIXAQ010000541.1, read as the reverse complement.
GCCTTGGTAAAGCTCGCAAAACAAGGCTTGGGAGATTTGAACCTTATCCGGACAGCATATGAAGCTGTGTTTTGCTACGCACATGCCCGCGCCTTTTACCTTCGGCTACAGCTGTTGTAAAATTTCTATAAGGCCGGTCCTTACACCCTGAAAATTATACTGAGAAGTCAAATCCTTGTTCCCAAATGTTGCCTAAAAGAAAAGTTTCCTAAGTTGGGACCGGCCTTATACAATTTCAGTAGTTTTTCAAGGAAGGTTTTTGAGCGTTGGGCTTCACCAAGCCATGCAGAAGTGAGCCAAGTCCCCAAAGCCGGATATTTGATGAATGTATCATGGCGAACGGCTTGCGTGGCGTGGCAAAAACCTGACGTAGAAAAACACTGAAAT
>CAIXAQ010000540.1 GCA_903917425.1 uncultured Bacteroidales bacterium | reverse complement strand
TCTCGTTGTACGGATCGATATTCGGCTGCACTACAACCACATCAATTGGATTTATCTTTTCGGTGTAACGGTTATAAATTAAAACAGAAATCGAAATTGGTATTACAATAAGAAGTAAGGTTGCGGCCAACCGGAAGCCAATTTTACGGTTGAATTGCTTTAGTATGACCCGGTCGCGCACAAAAAAGAAAAGCAGAATGTTGATCAGCAAAATCCAGAGAGAACCTCCGAAAATGCCCGTGTATTCATACCACTGTATCCATTTGGGATAGTTTGCAAAACCATTTCCCAGGTTAAGCCACGGGAAATTTAAATCCCAGCGGAGGTGAATGTATTCGGCAGTGAGCATATAGCCGGTTAATGCCGTGTACGATGCTATGGCACCCGATAGCTTGCGGTGTGTGATATGAAACAGGTATAAGGCGCCCCCTACCAGGGAAGTATTTACCAATATAGTTGCTATAATGCCGATTGGTGTTGAAATATAAACCCACCAGGTGGTGAGTAAAACCCACACCGAAACAGTCAATGCCACATACCCTAAAAACCCGGATGAATGGTTGTTTTCGCGATTTTTCCATTGTTCGTATTCTACCACAAGCAGGGGCACAAAACCAAAAAATAAAAGAACCGGGAAGCCTCGCTCGGGCCATCCGGCACTTAACAGTAATCCTGAAAATAAGGAGAGTGTTACTTTATATTTGCGTTTCATGTACTAGAAAATAGGATGGCAAAGGTAATGATTTGAAAGCAATGGAAAATGCATAACGTTTTTTGAATGGACGGCTTTGTTTTTTTGAATGTAATGGGAATTTGAGCTACCCGAAATTCTTTAAGCAAAAAAAATGGCTCCCATTTCTGGCAACCACTTTCAAACAAACAAAACAATATTTTTATGCTTACGACAACCCTAATGTTTCTCCTTCCGCACTCGACCAGCCGTAATTATACAATCCTTCAAGCAATCTTTTTTGCTTCTCATCCGGTGTAAGTATGTTGTACTTGTGTTTCTCTTCTTCCAGTTTTCTTTGTTTTTCCTCTTCAATGCTATGTATCTCAGACAGATAAGTGGTTTCCATTCGTTTTTTAAGAAATTCATGGGCCACCGAAGGAAATAGTTCCAGCAGAAGTTCTTCCTTCTCATTAAGTGCAAGTTTCACGTCGCCATATTCCTCGAAAACCGGGTTTTCCTGCTTTTTATAAAACTTTGTATCAAATGGCATTTCTCTTTTTACTCCTGCAATTCTGAACCTGAAATCAGGATCGACAGGAACCGGCGTTTGGCCGTAAACACCCTTCACAAGGTTGACAAATTGAATGGATTTGGTCGTATACGCAGGATTGCCATTTGCTTCATCGAGAGCGCAGTTAACGGCTTGTACGCCAACTATCTGGCTGGTTGGTGTAACCAGCGGAGGACAGCCCGAAGCCAGGCGGACCAGTGGGATAAGTTCCAAAGCGCGCGGAAGCAGTTTTTCGAGTTTAAGGGCTTTAAGCTGGGCCAACATATTGGAATACATTCCGCCGGGTATTTCGGCCTCGCATATTTTAGCATCAGGTTCGGGAAATCCAAACCAACTTTCGATGCGGTGGCACACTTCAAGCAGATCGTCTTCTTTATCCGCTTTTGCGTAGGCAATGGCCATTTCCATCATTTGGTCGATATCGCGGGGTAATTTATCTGTAAGGATATTAAATTCGCGCGGGAACTTGTAGGTGTCGAACTCTTTCAACTCGAGTCGTATCGAACGCAAAACCTGGTCGAGTTGAATGATGGATTCAAGGTTTACACCTGTGGCTATACCCATGCGGCTGCAAAAAAGCTGTATCAGTTCAAAAGCCGGAGCAGAGGTTCCCCCGGCAAAACTCATCAGCGAGGTGTCGACAATATCGGCACCATTCACGATTGCCATAAGGGTTGATGCGAGCCCGTAACCGGGTGTGCAATGCGTGTGGAAATCAAGAGGCAGCGATACATTTTGCTTTATCATGCGCACCAGCATGCCTGCCCGAAGCGGAGTGATGAGCCCCGCCATGTCCTTAATGGTAATAATATCGGCCCCCATTTCCTGCAGTTCAATGGCTTTCTTCAGGAAATAATCTTTAGTGAATATTTTGGTTGGCAACACTTTAGCATGCAAAAGAGCCTTTACCTTTTCGCGGGTCGAATATTTAGGATCAACTGTATAAACTAACGTACAATCGGCAATTCCGCCGTTCTCCTTAACATATTTTACTGTCGAACGAATATTTTCCATGTCGTTCAGGGCATCAAAAATCCGCATGATGGTAATGCCCGATGCTATGGCATTTCGGTTAAATCCGCTAATAACACTGTCAGGATAAGGGTTGTACCCGAAAAGGTTTCGCCCCCGGGAAAGTGCGGTTAATAGTGTTGAGTCGCCAAGTTCTTTGTGTATGTTTTCGAGCCTGTCCCACGGGTTTTCATTCAGGTACCTCATAATCGAATCAGGAATAGCTCCGCCCCATACTTCCATGGCATAAAAACCTGCACTTTTAAATCCTGGAAGAGTGCGGTTTACCTGATTTTGATTCATGCGTGTCGCGAAAAGGGATTGTTGTCCATCGCGAAGGGTAACATCACGTATCAGAAGTTGTTTTTTCATGTGGTGGGTAGTATCTAATTCAAAATATTAAACTTTTACTTTCTCTAATAGATTGACATACAATCATTTCAGATATATTCACTATTTTTTATCTCAGTTGTTAATCAATTAACAATGCAAAATTAAAAATTAACACATCAGGACAAACAAAATATAAAAATAAATATCGAAATGGTTATTTAGGATCAAAAAAAAGACATTATTATCTGATTCATCATCTTGATTTTAAGTAATTTCGCCGCTTATTAACTAAAAAAACGTCAAATCATGTTAAAACACATTTTACCGTTCATGGTTTCGCTGGCATTACTTGTTGCTGCCGCCAGCAGCTGCAAGCAAAAGCCGGGAAACAACAATTCCGTTAATGATGCAACCCAAATGAGCCAAATGCAAAAAAACGTCGCCGATTATGCTGTTGTTAAGCTTACCACCGACCTGAGTAAACTTACGCCAAAAGAAAGGCAGATGATTCCTGTTCTGCTGGATGTAGCCCAGATTATGGATGATATTTTCTGGCAACAGACCTGGGGCGATAAAAACGCCTTACTCGACACCATAAAAGATCCCTATACCAAGCAGTTTGTGGCTATTAATTACGGCCCATGGGACAGGTTGGGCGAAAACAAACCTTTTATTGCCGGTATTGGCGAAAAGCCTAAAGGCGCTAATTTTTACCCGGTCGATATGACCAGGGAGGAGTTTGAAAAATGGAACGATGCAAACAAAACAAGCCAGTATACTGTAATTGTGCGCAATGCGGATAAAAGCCTGAAAAGTGTCTGGTATCACGAAGTGTATGCCGATAATATCAGGAAAGCAGCCGGTTTGCTGTTGAAAGCTGCCGGATTAGCCGAGGATGCCGGCTTGAAAAAGTACCTGGAATTGCGTTCCAAAGCTTTGTTAACTGATGATTATTTCGCCAGCGATATGGCCTGGATGGAAATGAAAACCAACACCCTGGATTTTGTAGTTGGTCCGATCGAAAGCTATGAAGATGAGCTTTTTGGTTATAAAGCCGCGCACGAAGCTGCCTTGTTGGTAAAAGACAAAGAATGGAGTACAAAACTGGAAAAATATGCAGCCATGCTTCCCGCCCTCCAAAAGGAATTGCCTTGTGATGCAAAATATAAAAAAGAAGTTCCGGGTACAGATTCTGATCTCAACGCCTATGAAATTCTTTATTATGCCGGTCATTCCAACAGTGGAGGCAAAACCATAGCTATCAATCTGCCCAACGACGAAAAGGTACAGTTAGCCAAAGGCAGCCGCCGTTTGCAGCTGAAAAACGCTATGCAGGCTAAATTCGACAGAATCCTTGTACCCATTTCGGAAGTGTTGATTGACCCTGCACAACGGAAAAACATTAAATTTGACGCTTTCTTCGGGAATGTTATGTTCCATGAAGTTTCGCATGGTCTTGGAATTAAAAACACGGTAACAGGAAAAGGAACTATTCGCGAAACACTGAAAGAGCAATATTCGGGTTGGGAAGAAGCCAAAGCTGATATTGTCGGTCTTTGGATGGTAAGTTGGTTGATCGACAAAGGTGAACTTACTGGAATTACCGTCGAAGATGCTTATGTGACCTATATGGCCGGACTCATCCGCTCGGTCAGGTTTGGTGCCGCCGAGGCTCATGGCAAAGCCAACATGATGTGTTTCAATTTCTTCGAGGATAAAAAAGCTTTCTCGCGCAATGCCGATGGTACTTTTAAAGTAGATATGGATAAAATGCATCAGGCTGTGAATGAATGGAGTGCATTCATATTAAGTGTTGAAGGCGAAGGTGACTACACAAAAGCAGTGGATTATATGAAAGAAAACGGGAATATACGTCCTGAACTCCAATCCGGCCTGGACCTGCTTAAAACTGCCAATATCCCGAAAGACGTAGTATTCGACCAGGGGAAAGCAGCGCTGGGATTGTAGTTAAAGAGAAGACAGGGGAATGGCGGGGAGCGACAAGGTGAGGGTCGACAAGGCGAGGGTCGACAAGGCGAGGGGCGACAGGAAGAGGCAAGTATAATTTGAATTGCCAAAGAGGCTCAACGGGATAAAATTCTGTTGAGCTTTTTTGCTTTGCGGGATTTCAAATCCCAGGCTCTGTGCAGCGGGATTGCAAATCCCGCTTAGCATCTGCAGAACCTTCCTGGAAGAATATTCATACATTCGTTACTTACCATATTTATTATTGGCAAATCAAATCACTTTTATACAGAATTTATTTGCCAATTCACAGAACATTATTGTCAACTTGTAGAGGAATGGCCTTCCAAACCATCTGAATCCCTTGTTATTATAACTTTAGACTTATCTTTGCTAATTAATCAATAACTAAAAAGCGGTTTAAAAATGAAAAAACTTGTACTTGCATTATGTTTGCTTTCAGCGGTTTTCGCAAAAGCAGCCAGCACTCCCGACGAAGGTATGTGGCTTCCCATGTTTGTGGAACGCTTAAACTATGTTGATATGCAGAAAATGGGTCTGCACCTCACAGCAGAAGAGCTTTACAGTATTAATCATTCAAGTTTAAAAGATGCCATTGTCAGCCTAGGCGGATTTTGCACGGCCGAAGTAGTTTCGCCCGAAGGATTGCTCTTTACCAACCACCACTGCGGGTACGATGCAATTCAAAACCACAGCTCGGTTGAGCATGATTACCTTACCGATGGTTTCTGGGCTATGAACAAGAACGAAGAACTTCCAAACGAAGGTCTTTTTGTTTCTTTCCTGGTTCGTATGGACGATATGAGCACTGACGTACTTGGAGTGGTAACTGCCGATATGGACGAAACTGCCCGTGGTGCTGCCATTACAAAAAAGGTGGATGAACTGAAAAAAAATGCTTCCGAAGATGGGAAATATACCGTGGAACTGAAAAGCTTTTTTAACGGGAACGAATATTATATGTTTGTTTACCAGCAAT
>CAIXAQ010000539.1 GCA_903917425.1 uncultured Bacteroidales bacterium | reverse complement strand
GGATTTTCCTCCCACAATTGCACCGGCATGTCCCATGGTACGCCCAGCAGGTGCAGTGGCTCCGGCTATAAAACCAACAACGGGTTTAGTTCCGTAATCACGCACATAATAAGCGGCATCAGCCTCCATGCTTCCACCTATTTCGCCAATCATGACAATACCTTTGGTTTCGGGATCGGCCATAAACAACTCCATAGCATCGCGGGTAGTGGTTCCAATAATCGGGTCGCCTCCAATGCCAAGAGCAGTAGTTTGACCCAATCCGGCTTTGGTAAGCTGGTCAACGGCTTCATAGGTTAAGGTGCCTGAACGGGAAACAATCCCAACCACACCTTTTTTATGAATGAAACCAGGCATGATACCCACTTTGGCTTCACCTGGAGTTATAACACCCGGGCAGTTTGGTCCAACCAGGCGGCAATCAAGGCCATCAACATATTCTTTGGCAGCCATCATATCCTTAACAGGAATCCCTTCGGTAATACAAACAATCACTTTTATACCGGCATCGGCAGCTTCCATTATGGCATCAGCAGCAAACGCAGGTGGCACAAAAATGAGTGAAACATTCGCATTTGTTGCTTTCACAGCTTCTTTCACTGTATTAAATACAGGACAGCCGATGTGTTCGTTGCCCCCTTTTCCGGGTGTAACCCCACCGACAACATTAGTCCCATATTCAATCATCTGGGTAGAATGGAAGGTACCTTCACTTCCGGTAAAACCTTGCACTATAACCCGGGAATCATTATTAACAAGTATGCTCATTGCAGAGATATTTTATGCCTTCAAAGGTAAAAATATTTTTGAATCCTCTCGAAAATTCGTGAATTTTATGAATTAGTAGCTAATCAGTTTGTCTAAAGTAATGAAAAACAAATATATGCCACAGATTTCACAGATTTCACAGAAAATTATTCATCAGTTTTAATTGAAATTAATTGAAAAACTGCTAAAGGCAGTTTAAAATCCGTGTAATCTGTGGCGAAAATGCATTTTGATCAGACTGATTAGTTACATGAATTTTAATCATTTTATGTTGAAAAGTGGTTATTAAATTTTAAATAAATCTGATATTTATTATTCAACACCGTTTTGTTAACAACCTTTACATGGTATACGTCGGGAGAATAAACGGTTTGGCTTCTTTTGTGGCACCAAATTTACTCAACGTGAAACCAGTCATCCGGTATCTTTTTTTGTCTTTATTTACTGTTAGCCAGCTTGTTAGCTTGCAAGGCTGTTCGGACAAGCAAAAGTACACTCCAAAACAAGTTACAGATTGCTTTAATCAAAAAAAACTTTCACCTGAACAGCAGGCCAAAATCAGGAAAGAAATTCATGCAAATGAAAAAGCACTGGCACTTGATACACTTTTCAGGAAAAAAGCCAAGAACCAGGGATTTAATGGTGCTGTGCTGGTTGCGCAAAAAGGTATTATCCTGTATCAGAATGTATTCGGATTTGCAAATCTGAAAAGCAAGGACAGTTTGTCTCTCAATTCAGCATTCCAACTGGCTTCAATTAGTAAAACATTCACAGGAGTTGCAGTCTTGTTGCTTGCCCAGGATAAAAAACTCACATTAGATGACAGCATTCAGAAGTTTATTCCGTCTTTCCCATATCACGGTATCACCATCGAAAATCTATTGAGCCATCGCAGTGGATTGCCGAATTACCTGTATTGCTTCGAGAATAAAAGAAGTCAAAACGGGCCTACTCCCAATAATGACAGCGTTATGAAATGGTTCAGCGAGGCGAATCCTTTGCCTGCGCGCTACAATCAGCCTGATAAAAGTTTTAGTTATAACAACTCCAACTTTATTATACTTGCATCCATTATTGAGAAGGTGAGCAAGTTAAGTTATGAGAAATTTATCCGTACCCGCATATTTGAGCCACTTGGGATGGCACATACATTTGTTGACACCCTTGCACCGGATTCGATCCTATATTTCCGCACTTGCGGGCACCAGGGAAACCGTTGCCGTGAACGTGAATTTTTCGACGGAGTGTATGGCGATAAAGGCATTTATGCTTCGGTTGGCGATATGGAACGCTGGTATTCTGCCTTGCATTCAGGTTGTTTACTCAACAAACATTGGTTGAAAGAAGCCTTCACACCGCATAGTTTTGAGCATAAAAGCAGGCACAATTACGGCCTTGCCTTCAGGCTGATGACAGACCCTAAAAATATGAAAAAAGTTCATTATGTGTATCATGGTGGATGGTGGGCAGGATTCAGCACTATGCTCTGGATGGATATGGAGGCCGATATTGTGATCATAGTTTTGGGAAACCGAAAGAACAACAGCGTTTATGATATTAAATCCGTGCTTTCGATACTCGAAGGTAATAAAGACAATGAATTGGAGACCGTGAATGATGGCGGAGATTAAGATTCGCTCTTTTTCGACATAACCGCTGATATTCAATAATTTATAAAACAGACTCTTTTTTATAAAATCCACAAATCCGGAAACTGGCTGGTTTCTCACTACCTTTGCTTTATTAACAGCTTTATACAATGAATTCATATACTTTATCGTCGAAAAATGATACTATCTGCGCTCTGTCAACTCCGCCCGGAATAGGCGCTATCTCGGTAATCAGGCTATCAGGACCGGAAGCCATACCGATTAGTAATATATTTTTCAAATCCCGGAGAACAGGTTCCAGCGTTGAACAGTTTGCAACACATACGGCACATTTTGGTTTTTTCGAATCCGGGAATGAGGTAATTGATGAAGTAGTTCTGACAATTTTCCGAAATCCGCATTCCTATACAGGTGATGACATCATTGAGATTTCGTGCCATGGTTCGGAATATATTCAGCAAAGAATTTTAGAATTACTCATTGATGCCGGTGCCCGTATGGCCAGGGCAGGTGAGTTTACATTAAGGGCTTTCCTTAATGGCCGTTTCGACTTGTCGCAAGCCGAAGCTGTAGCCGATTTGATTTCTTCGCGTTCGAAGGCTTCCAATGATCTTGCTTTATCACAAATGCGGGGCGGATTTTCGGCGCGAATAAAAGAAATGCGGAGGCAGTTGATCGACCTGGCGTCCCTGCTTGAACTTGAACTTGACTTTGGGGAAGAGGATGTGGAATTTGCCGACAGGGAAAAACTGAAACAACTCATATCGGTTATCAGGCTGGAAATGAGTGAGCTGGCTTCTTCCTTTTCATTGGGAAATGTAATAAAAAAAGGCGTTCCGGTTGCTATTATAGGGAAACCAAATGTTGGAAAATCGACTTTACTGAATGCTCTGCTAAACGAGGAAAGAGCCATTGTAAGCGAAATACCGGGAACCACGCGCGATTCAATCGAAGACACATTTACCACCAATGGCATCACTTTCAGATTTATTGATACGGCCGGACTCAGATCGCATACCACCGATACCATCGAAACAATTGGTATCAGCCGCACTTACGAGAAAATCAAAGAAGCTTCAGCCATACTCTACCTGTTTGATATCAGCACTATTACTGTCGAAGAAATTGATTTGTTGAAGGTTGAATTCCGCGATCATATTGATGATCCCGAAAAGCACTTTCTACTAATAGGCAATAAAACTGACCTGATGATCGAGGTTCCATCGCATATAACGGCACTTTTCGACCTGGAAACCATTTTTATTTCAGCCAAGCGTAAGGAAAACATCAACCTGATACTTGAAAGGTTGGTAAAAACAGTAAGAACCGCAAATACCGGCGACCAGGCTATTGTAAGTAATGCGCGGCATTACCATTCGATATTACACACTATCAATGCTTTGGAGGATGCATCAAAAGGCATTCAAGAAAATATCCCCACTGACTTGATTGCAATAGATATTCGCTCGGCTTTGCATTATCTTGGTGAGATAACCGGCGAAGTAACAACGGAAGATATTTTGGGAAATATTTTTGGGAAGTTCTGTATCGGGAAATGACCTTACCATAATAAACCTATACAAAACCCTTGATAACACTCATAAAAGCCCTATTTTAGGGCTTTTTTCATGCCTATCCAATTCAATTTATTTTGGTTTGTTATGCTATTTTTCAGGTATTGTTTGTACCTTTGTTGTACCTTAAACAGGTAGAAATATAAATTCTATGCTTCATGGCGAATTTATGGCACTTAAATAATCTTAATTACTCTAAATACTATTAAAAACTATTAAATGAGTTCCAACATCAAGGTACAAAGGGTTTGTCAAAATTGTGGAAGGGAGTTCACCGCAAGAACCACAGTTACTAAGTGTTGCAGTGATGCTTGCTCAAAGAGACTGTATAAAAAACACCAGAGATCAGCCAGTATCGAGAAAAGCGACAAGGAAACTTTCTCAATCAAAATAAAACCGATTGAGGAATTAAATGCAAAGGAGTTTCTTACGGTGCGGGAGGTCGCCACTCTATTACAGTGTTCTCTGCGTACAACATATCGATTGATAAATTTTGGTAACCTCAAAGCTACAAACCTATTTGAAAGGAAAACCCTGGTCAAACGTTCCGATATTGATATTTTGTTTAACCAGCCTAAGCCCAAATTATTAGTTGAAGAGTTAGAAATGATGCTTAATCATGCTGATAGGT
>CAIXAQ010000538.1 GCA_903917425.1 uncultured Bacteroidales bacterium | reverse complement strand
CTTGCAGGTCCTTTAACTTGTCAGTATTCTGAGCTGCCATATTATTAGCAAGGCTGAAATCCTCGTTGGTATTGTATAATTCCCATTGGTCATCAGCAAGCAGTGCTCTTGGTTTCATTTCCCATGCTGCCCTATGTATGGTTCGGGCATACCAGCCATCCTGGTATATTCCCCTGTTGCCGAACATTTCAAAATATTGTACTTTATGTTGCTCGGCTGCCTTTGCATCATCAAATGTATATGCGAGACTTGTCCCTTCAATAGGATCCTGTTTAATTCCATTTACAGTGGTAGGTGCCGGAATCTTTGTAATTTCATAAATGGTAGGAGCAATATCAATTACGTGACCAAATTGCGAACGCACTTCACCTTTAGCTTTAATACCTGCAGGCCACTGTATGATCATACCGTTACGGGTACCACCAAAATCGGATGCCACCTGTTTGGTATAGGAGAAGGGCGCATCCATGGCAACAGCCCATCCGGCTGAAAAGTGCGGATACGTGCTTGGTCCGCCCCAATCATCATAATGTTTCAGCATATCTGGTACGGTTTCAGGAACTCCACTAAAGAATGTCATTTCCTGGTACATTCCGTTCATTTGCCCTTCGGCGCTGGCCCCGTTATCGCCTGCAATGAAAATGACAATGGTGTTATCCATTGCTCCTAGCTCTTTGAGCGTAGTTAGGAGTCTACCTGCTTCGTAATCGGTTTGTTCGGCAAACCCGGCATAGACTTCCATTTGTCGGGTGAATAATTTCTTTTCGTCAGCCGAGAGTTTATCCCAATCCTTAATGTCTTTTGGTTTTGGGGCAAGCTTTGTACCAGGCGGAACAATTCCCAGTTTTATCTGTCTTTCAAGCGTGAGTTCACGGATTTTATCCCAGCCCTGGTCGAATTTCCCTTTGTATTTTTCCGCCCAGGCTTTTGGAACATGGTGGGGTGCATGAGTGGCACCTGGTGCATAATACATAAAGAAAGGCTTATCGGGCGATAATGCCTGCTGGAAACGAACCCATGATATAGCCTGGTTGGTCATATCAGTGGTAAAATGATAATTCGGATCTTCGGGAGTTTCAACTAATGTAACTCCATCATAGATTAAAGGAGCCCATTCATTGGTTTCGCCACCTATAAAACCATAGAACTTTTCAAAACCTGAGCGTGTAGGCCAGCGATCCTGGGGACCTGAGTTTGAAATTTCCCAGGGTGGAGTTTCGTGGTATTTGCCAAAGGCAGCAGTGTTGTACCCGTTCTGCCTGAGTACTTCAGCCATGGGGGTAATGGTTTGTGGCCTTACACCTGTATTGCCGGGGAAAGTAGTGGCCGTTTCACAGATGGATCCCATGTTGTTACTGTGATGGTTATACCCGGTGAGCAATGCAACACGAGTTGGCGAGCAAAGTGCAGTGGTGTGAAAACGGTTATATTTTAATCCGTTTTCTGCCAGTTTATCCATATTAGGTGTAGTAACCGGTCCGCCAAATGCTTCGGAAACGCCAAAACCCATATCGTCAATTAAAATGACAACTACATTGGGTGCACCTTTAGGCGCGGTTACATTAAATCGAGGTGGCGCTGTCGCGTTGCGTGCGTCAAGCTCCGTATACGTCTGACGTGTTGGTTCTTTAATAGGGAGCGAGGTCCTGTCGAACTCATCGTTTGTTGCCGCTTCTTTTGTTTGCTGTTTGCATGATTGATTTAACATGCAGAATGGCAAGGCAATCAAACACAGGAAAGCCAAATTACGCACTGAGATTGTTTTCATATTGTTTGTTAAAAAATGAATGAATAGTTGAAATCATTGCATTGCTTTTACTTAACAAATATAATTCAAATTGATGAAGTACACATTGAAACCGGCATTTTAACAATAAAATACCTATCAATAACTATGTTTTAATGCTTATCTGCTTTTATCAACCTGAATTGTATGTAACTGATGCTGCAAAGTGAACATAGGTTTCTGGTTTACCTGTGCAATCCCCATCTCAGGACGGTCGAGAGCAATGATCAAAAACATCACAACGGCAAAAATAATTCCGAGTAATAGGTTGATCCTGAAACTGCCTTTTCCTGAAATCCCGAACTGATAACCCAGGGCAAACATCGAAAAGAAGGTGATGATAAATAAT
>CAIXAQ010000537.1 GCA_903917425.1 uncultured Bacteroidales bacterium | reverse complement strand
TCTTCCGAAATCAGGCGGACAATTTCGGCTTTATCATTCATAAGAGTCGTTCGTGTGCCCACATTCAGGCAGCTCATTTTCCCGATAATATATTTCGCATCAGGCGAGATATAAGTAGTATATGTCCCTTCCTGAGAAGTGTATTTTATGGTTTTGCCTGTTTTCATTTCAACAGAATACAAATGCCTTTCCAATGGACTTTCCTGTGTTGAAGTATAGAAAATTTTGGTTTCTTTCAGGTCAAATCCCTGGTTTGCAGTAACTTCCCAGGGCCCTTTTGTGATTTGTTTAACCAGGTTTCCTTCAATATCATATAAATACAGGTGGTTGAAGCCGTCCCGACGGCTTTGCCATATAAACTGGGAAGGATTCATTTTCAGAAAATACAGACCGTTCAGCGGTTCAACGTATTCGTTGTCAGTCTCTTCAAAAAGTGTTTTCACAAAATCACCGGTAAGGGCATCGTATTTATTCAGCCACATATGGTTTTGGTCACGGTTGAGAACGGCAATGAAAATATATTTCTCATCAGGACTCCATGTTACGTTGGTAAGGTATTGCTCGGCCGGCTCACCGGTTTTAAGAAAAACAGACTTGTTTTTTGCCGGATCGAACACGCCCACAGTCACATGATGGCTTGCCATGCCGGCCATAGGGTAGCGGATATATTCAACTTTGGCGATTCGTTCGTCAATATCCACCAGGGGGTATTCGGTTACCATGGTTTCGTCCATACGGTAAAACGCCAGCAGGCTGCCTTTCGGCGACCAGAATATACCCCCATCAATACCGAATTCGTTGCGGTGCACGGTTTTTCCGTTTACAATTCCTTTATCAGAATCATATGTAACAGCTACGGTTTTTCCGTTCTCCGAGACATAGAGATTGTTTTCTTTTGTAAAAGCAATACGACCGGTAGCTGGTTCAAATTCGGAATTTTCTCCATCAGATTCAAAACTGTTAACCAAATTCAGATCGCTGGTAAGCAAATTAAACCTGAAGATCTTTGAATCGTTTGAATACCTGAAAATATTTTCGCTTTCCCATTTGAAAGCCGGCATGCTTTTTAATTTTTTCTGCTGATTCTTTTCAACAACCAGGTTGAGTGCATCAAGAGAGAGGATGGTGTCGGTAGTTGTGGTTTTCACCCCACTTTGAACAAGGCAGTTGCTGGCATTCCAGGTAAACAGGTTGTTGTTGCGCCACTGTATATTTGACAAGGACGAAGGAAACAGTTTCCGGTTCATCAGATCATCGATTGCCAATTGTTTTTGTTGTGCAAATAGTTGTGATACAAGCATTAATAGCAATGCTAGTAGGGCGGAGGTCGATTTTTTGTTCATATAGGTTGTTTGTGTTTTTTGTTTCAATCCGTGCATTGTAGAGACGCGATGCTTCGCGTCTCATTCCCTGAAAGGATTTATTATTTAAATTTCATTGGGGATTATTTCATTTGGTATGTTTTACGTTATTGAATCAGAGCCGCGAGGCATCGCGTCTCATTCTTTGAAAGGATTTATTATTTAAATTTCATTGGGGATTATTTCATTTGGTATGTTTTGCGTTATTATAT
>CAIXAQ010000536.1 GCA_903917425.1 uncultured Bacteroidales bacterium | reverse complement strand
ATACTGGATGATGATATTGCCAATGTTATCAAAAGACGCGAAGAAATTCTGCAAACTGAGAAGAAGACTCCGTAAAAGACTAAGTGAAAGTAACTTTTCAGTCATAGTAAAATGCTGAAAAACAAATATGCCATAGATGGTTTGCTAAGCGTGGCGGATTATTTCGTACATTTCACAGATTGAAATTAAATCAATCAGGCCAATTTTACAGCAAAAAACTATCGGTGATAGTCCGAAATCTGTGCTTATTCACGAATTCTGTGGCAAAAATGGCGATTTGAATTGATGGATGGTTACGATAGCTCAATACCTTAACAATCAAAATCGCGTTAGTTTTTTAAATCCCTGAACAGAACCAAAAAGGAACACAAAACATATAACATTAAATTAAAAATGAAAAAGTAAGGAGCTTGCAATACATTTATGTTTTGTGTTCTGTGTTTATTGTTTTTAATTCCTTAACGAATATTATACCAGGAAAAACATCAAATTAAAAGATAAGATACTTACAGTAAAAATCAATTCAATGAACATCTCAAGAACGATCTGGATCACAGGGGCATCCTCAGGCATAGGCGAAGCGCTTGCCTATCGCTGGGCTGAGCAGGGAACTCTTCTGATCCTTTCGGGAAGAGATGAGAAACAACTGCTTCAGGTAGCCGAAAAATGCAAAAAGCAGGGTGCCGAGATCCAGGTAGTTACGTTTGATCTTACCCAGGATGAACAAATCGCGGAAGCTGTCACCAAAGTAAAATCCCTTGTATCGAAAATTGACATTTTAGTAAACAACGGCGGCATAGGGCAGCGTTCTTTGATTATTGAAACAACGGCAGAAGTGTCGCGAAGGATCATGGAAACCGATTTCTGGGGGCATATTACTCTTTCACAACAAATACTGCCTTTTATGGTCAAAACCGGAGGCGGAACTATTGTAGTAATGAGCAGCCTGTCGGGACTATTTGGCTTTCCGCAACGATCGTTTTACTGCGCAGCCAAACATGCACTGCACGGCTTTTTCGAAACGCTCAGGCTCGAACATCATAAGGACAAAATCAAAGTGCTGATGGTTTGCCCTGGAAGGGTAAAAACCAATTTCTCGTTCGGCGCACTGACAGCCTCTGGTGGAACTCATGGCCAGATGGATAAAGGCCAGGAAAACGGCGTTACTGTTGAATACTGCGCCGGCAAAATTGACATCGCTGTAAAAAAGAATAAAAAACAGGTCATAATTGGCAAAAAGGAAGTAATTATGCCCTACTTAAAACGTTTCGCTCCCTGGTTATTTTACCGGATTGCCATGCGGATTGACCCGAATGCGTAATCTGGACAATGGACAATGGACAATGGACAATGGACAATGGATAATGGATAATGGTAAATTGAGGTCTAAATTTAATTTCTCTGTGCTCCTCCGTGCCTCCGTGGTTTATTTTTAAAAGTTAGAGGAAACTGCAATATTAAACCCTGAAATTCTTTAACACTGCACTTCGGCTGCCCTCAGTGCACAAAGCAGAATGAAACCCTGAAACACTAAAACCCTGAAACACTAAAACCCCTGACCCCAAACCCCTAACACCAAACCCCTTCTTAAATATGAATCAAGTAATAATAAGCGGAATACAGCAACTCGGAATCGGAGTGAAGAATGTTGCAGAAGCATGGAAGTGGTATCGCAAATACCTGGGCATGGACATTAAAGTGTTCGAAGAAAGTGCAACGGCCGCACTTATGTTGCCTTATACAGGAGGCTTACCCCAAAAACGCCATGCGGTACTTGCTCTTAACCTGAATGGTGGCGGCGGTTTCGAGATATGGCAATACACGGACCGCACTCCACAGGCGCCCTTATTTGTGCCGGCTTTAGGCGACCTGGGAATATTTGCAGCCAAGATAAAAGCTCGCGATGTGCAAAAAACACATGCTTTTTTTACGGGTGAAAAACTTAAGATAAGCCCTGTAGTTACCAGTCCCGATGGACGGTCACATTTCTTTTTGACCGATCCTTTCAATAATATTTTCCAGATCATTGAATCACAGAATTGGTTTGGAAACGAGAAAAAACTTACCGGTTCCGTTTATGGTGCTGTGATTGGCGTTACTGACATAGAAAAAGCGATGAAAGTGTATTCCGATATTCTTGGCTACGACAAGGTAATATCCGACACCAAAGCCCGTTTCCCGGACCTGGGTTCCCTGAACGGCGGTGATGCAAACTTCCGCCGGGTGCTGCTCAAAAACAGCAAACCGCGGCTGGGTGCTTTCGGGCGCTTATTCGGCGACAGCGAAATTGAACTTGTACAGGTCGAAGGCCGCACTCCCCGTAAGATTTATGAAGGACGTTTCTGGGGTGATCTTGGTTTTATTCATCTTTGCTACGATATACAGGGCATGGAAGCACTGAATGCAGCCTGCGCCAAACGTGGATTCCCGTTCACCGTTGACAGTTTTGCCGATCACCATGGAAATAGTTTCGATATGGGTGAAGCCGCCGGCCATTTTGCCTATATCGAAGATCCTGACGGTACACTCATCGAATTTGTTGAAACTCACAAGGTGCCTATTCTTAAAAAATTCGGATGGTATCTGAACCTGCGGAAGCGCAATCCGGCAAAGCACCTGCCCGATTGGATCGTAAGAATGCTCGGTATGAGCAGGGTGAAGGATTGATGTTGTGTCCTTCTCAATGTTATTAATGAGGGTTTCGCCTAAAGTGAAGCCCTCGTTTTTTGTAAAATTCTCAATTTTAAGAAAAGTCGTACTTCGTATCAGGATTACCTCATTTCCTTCCAGATCCTCCCATCCTGAACAATATGCCAGCTTGTTTTGCCATCTGAACCGGGAAAAGTCGCTTCATACATGGTAAATGTCGTTTTTATTTCGGGGGTAAACAGTTTGCCATGCAGCATGTACTTGTCAAGTCCAAGTAATTTTAAATCAGCGGTATAAGCTCTGTGTTTATTAAAATAAGCACTTTCCTTGTAATAGAGCAGCCTGAGTGCCCATTTCACATCATTATCAGTATCAGGAACATAAGCATCCACACCTTTGCCGGCAGTTTTTCCGGAGAATTGCAAAAAGCCCCATGTTTCGGGTTGGTGCATGGCAATTACTCCCTGCGGCGACCATACCCAATTGTTTTCGGGTAAGGGTTTCAGTTTACCATCAACGCTATGAGTGCGTTTTTTGTATTTGCCGTCAACAACATCCATCGTCCATTCAACTCGCGAAAAATTTATCCTGTATTGTTCTCCCTTTCCCGGGATTTTGCCAGTGGAACTCAATTCGGTCAAAGCATCCAGGGGAATGGCGATTTCAAGTGTCCAGCCAATATCTGTATCCTCAGGATTGTTAATGGTTCCGTTTACATGAACTGCAGATTTTATACCGTTATAGTTCCAGTTGTCGATCGCTACATTGTGAATCGTATCATCGCGATACGGCTTCAAAAGCATGAGATCCCACTGGGTGTTCAATGCATTCATCTCATACTCAACGTAATGATGCGTATCTCCATCCGGATCAATAAATACTTCGAAATCGTTATCGTAAAAAATCACACTTTCCCTCTCCGTCAGGGTTGCCCAAACATGTGGCTCCTCCAACTCCGCGGCAATGTAAAGAAAGTTACTGTCCCACAACATTTTAACCCTGGTTCTAAATACAGGTACCGGTTTCAGGCTGCCTTTAATATCACCAAAATCATCGCTCCATGGGGCATACTTCCAGTCGGCCTCGTTTAATAAACCATCCATGTTTACTGGTGCTGACGCACGATAGCAGACATAGTTCCGGGGGTTGATTGTAACCGGAGTTTCCTGTCCAAAAAGGGCGATTATTGGCAAATACAGGAAGCAAATTATAAGGAAAGGAATTGTGTTTTTCATTTTATAGTTGTTATTGCAACGAAGAAAGCTGCCTTTTGCGGCAAATTCCTGATCAAAGAAACGAAAAATATGAATCTTCGATAGTATCTGCATAATTAATTACTTTTGCCTCCAAATTTCACCATTTTATGACAAAAACCGGCAAATCATTCATAGTGCTCATATTTAGCTTCTTAAGCCTTACAAATGTTTCAGCGCAAAAGTACAATTCATTTGTTGGTGTGAGGTTCGGTGCGGCATTACCTATGGGTGAATTTGCTTCACACGAATACGGATTTGGCGGATACGCAGTATTAGGAACCAGTTTTGGCGGCGAAGCGGCATGGTTTGTTACTCCCAAAATCGGATTCGGAGTTGACCTTTCTATGAATACATTCAACTTTGCGACGGGTTATTATGCCGAAGATTTTTACCAGGCCAACTCGGCCGATATTTACCAGGTAAATATGATGTCAGGTCCTTATAAATTAAGGACTTACATGGGTGGCGCTTATTATAAAATAGCTTTCAGCCCGAAATTTCACTCTACTATTAAAATGATGGGTGGATTATTTAAAGCCAAATCGCCGGATCAGTTCTATGGCATAAAGACCTTTATAGCCGGTAATTTAAACTGGTGGAAAACATCGGCAACAAGTAAAAAATTCACCTTTCTTACAGGGGTGTCTTTTGAATACAAATTATACCCGCAAGTGAGCCTGGTGTTGCAAGCCGATTTTACTTATGCCCGCGCCGCGTTTACATTCGAAACCAGCGATACCGAAAGCTATATCGACTACCTGAAAATGCCCGTGTTCAAACTACAGCCGGGAATAAATATACATTTCTAAATCAAATCAGGATCAGCACAATAGCCCGGTATTTTTTCTTTTGCCGATAGAATGCCAAATTTTATTTTTACAATTTACTGATATTTAGATTATTGATTGCCATTAACTAGCTTTTGTGCAACTATTCACCCCTTTTAAGCCACAGATTCACAGATCATTAGCTATGAGTATTAGGCTTAAGAACGCAATAATTTCTCTGATTCATTTTTTCTAACTTCCTTTGGCAGTTAGAAAAAATTTAATTAAATCTGTGAATCTGTGGCATTTATGCAACTTAACTTTAT
>CAIXAQ010000535.1 GCA_903917425.1 uncultured Bacteroidales bacterium | reverse complement strand
TGCATTTTCTCGAGTACAACCTGGTCGAGCCGTTCGTCGCGCATCAGCATAGGAACGTCGTAAATGGTTTCCACATCAATGGATTCGATTACCGCTGATGGATTCACGTTGCAGAAAAGGGCGATTTTGTTCCGGATTGCCTGGGTGAGATGTTTTTCGGTACGGCAAACGATAACATCGGGCTGCACACCCGATTCCAGTAACATTTTAACTGAATGTTGTGTTGGCTTCGTTTTAAGTTCGCCCGAAGAAGCCAGGTAAGGAACCAATGTAAGATGGATCACCAGGCAGCGATTGCCCATTTCCCATTTCATCTGCCTTACCGATTCAATATACGGCAATGATTCGATATCGCCGACTGTACCCCCGATTTCGGTAATCACAAAATCATAATTACCGCTGGCGCCCAACAATTGTATCCTATGTTTAATTTCGTCGGTTATGTGAGGAATTACCTGCACCGTCTCGCCTAAATAATCACCACGCCGCTCTTTATCAATTACAGCTTGGTAAATACGGCCGGTAGTAACATTGTTTGCCTGCGAGGTGCGCACATTTGTAAAGCGTTCGTAATGCCCAAGATCGAGATCCGTCTCAGCTCCATCATCCGTAACAAAGCATTCGCCGTGCTCGTAAGGGTTCAAAGTACCCGGATCGATATTAATATATGGATCGAGTTTTTGGATTGCTACTTTGAAGCCACGAGAAATAAGGAGCTTGGCAAGCGACGAACTGATAATTCCTTTACCTAGGGAAGAGGCAACTCCTCCCGTGGTAAAAATATACTTTGTTTCAGCCATGGTATTTTATTAACGATTTTAACCTGATACTCAAATATTTCAGTGGTTTTCTGAAAGACACGCAACGATGTGCTTAACCTGTCGAAATGATGCTGTTCCGCTTTTCATAACCTGTGCAAAATTACAAATCACAGACCTTAAATCCTTGTAAATAAATAAATAAATAGCCTGATCATAATCAGGCAATCCAAATATTACAAAAAGGCGTTATTCAGCTTTCAGGGAGCTGATTTCGATCCATTCGTTAATGACGGATTTAATTTCGTCGCGCGAACAGGGCTTTGCTAAAAATGCATTCATCCCGGCCTCCGCGCATTTGCTTCTCATCAACCCGTCGGCGTATGCCGAAATTGCTATGATAGGGATCTTCGCATTAAACTCCCTGATGAACCTGGTAGCTTCAATCCCATCAAGAACAGGCATGTCAATATCCATTAAAATCGCATTAAATTCATCTGCCCGGCAGGCATCTGTTGCTTTAAGCCCATTATCAACCATCACGAATTCCCAACCCAACTTGCCCATATACCTGGCCATGAGCATTTGGTTCATCAGATTATCTTCGGCGATAAGAACTTTCATATGTAAATGTGGAGGTATTGACCTATTCGCAATTCATTAAAGGGATTAATGCAAATTTAAAAATCTTTTTGAATTAAATCAGCACATTAACAAAAAGTTATACCAAGGCATTTAACTCTTCAAGGTAATCGAACTGCAGATCTTCATGCAGAGTAGCTATTGCCAGCTTAGCTTTCCTTACTTGGTTTGCGTACAGAGTATTCAGCGAAGTGCTTGATTTATAATGTATTCCTGATTTTTTAAGTTTGAGGCAAAAATAAATAATCAACTCAACTTCTGTTTGTTTTACATTCGAATATTTAATGTACTTATTCGTGTTTTTAACAATTTTCCGTATGCTCTTTTTTGCGAAATACAGATGATCTTTATTGATTTCGGCAAACTGGAGGTCGATTTCCTGTTTGATACTTACTATATATTCAGCCTCGTTATTTGAGTCGAAAAGAAGGTAACTAAGCAGTTCTTTATTCTCCTTTTTGAACTTTGCCAGCCTCATGCAAACAGCAATAACATCGCCGGGTGGCAATGAAATCAACTCTTTCCTGAGCGTACTGATGGTGGAAGCTTTCATTGCGATTGGTTCATTTTCCGGATCGGACCCAAAATATCTTCCAGCCCGTTTAATTTAATTTCATATATGGTTTGCAGCAAACCACCGAGTTTGCCATCCGGAAATCCTTTCCTGTTAAACCATTCGAGGTACGAAACCGGGAGGTTACATATCAGAGTCCCTTTGTATCTGCCGAAAGGCATCTCCATTTTTACTAATTGCAGAAGCATTTGAGAATCAGGAAGCATGTTAAATTATTGTATGTGATTCAAATTGTATCAGCCAGCCAGCCTATGTAATATTTAGAAGAATTATTTCTTAATGTATTCTAAATCAGTGATATATTCACCCACTTTTGTCATATCATAGAACATATTATTTTCATGAGTAAACGTCAGATGAATAGCAATATCAATTGTTAATATTCACCATTTTGTCATTCGTAGTA
>CAIXAQ010000534.1 GCA_903917425.1 uncultured Bacteroidales bacterium | reverse complement strand
TTCAATCATTCATCATTCGAATGCAATTATAAGCGGTTTGTTTAATTCAAATAATGTAACAGCTTACCGCAAACTCTTTGGAGCTGAGGCCTCGGAATACTGGAACACACATTACACTTTCGATAAACTCTCTGCGTCCCGTAAAAAATCACTTGGACAATCGTCCATCGATCTGCTTATCATAAATCTGGTTGCACCTATATTGGTTGCTTACGGACGCCGCAGGAGCGATCCCGAAATGACGGAAAAGCCTATTGAACTGTTGATGCAACTTAAAGGGGAAGAAAATTCTATCATACATGAATGGGCTAAACTTGGCATTCATGTTGAAAATGCTGCCTCAACGCAGGCTCTGCTCGAAATGAAAATAAATTACTGTGATGCCAAAAAGTGCCTTACTTGCCGGATTGGCAATGAGTTATTGAAGTAATTAAAGGAAGGTTTATCTCGCTGGTTGAGAAGAAAATAGCTTTTGATTTTATGAAATTTTGAATAAATTCGATTGTCGCATAAAGTAAAAATAAACAAATTATTATCGGTGGATATGGATACGAAAAATGAATTCAAAAAAAGTCTGGGTTTTCTTGATTCCACTGCGCTGGTAGCAGGCTCAATGATTGGATCGGGCATTTTTATTGTAAGTGCTGATATTGCCCGGAATGTGGGTGCACCTGGCTGGATGCTGATGGTTTGGATCATAACCGGTTTGATGACCATTTTTGCCGCACTGAGCTATGGCGAACTTGCTTCGATGATGCCACGGGCTGGTGGCCAATATGTATACATACGCGAGGCATTCAATCCCCTGGCCGGTTTTTTATACGGATGGACTTTCTTTACAGTAATTCAGACGGGTACTATTGCTGCCGTAGGAATGGCTTTTGCCAAATTTGCCGGAGTGCTTATTCCCTGGTTTTCCGAAAGTAATATTCTGTTCAGTCTTGGATTTATAAAAATAAGTACGGTTCACCTCCTGGCCATCACGATGATATTGCTTCTCACTGTTAATAATCTGATGGGGATCCGGAATGGGAAATGGGTGCAAAATATTTTTACAATCCTGAAGGTCGCATTATTGATTGGATTTATTGTGCTGGGATTGTTCTTTGCCGGAAATCAGGAAGCTGTTGCTTTGAATAAAAGTTATTTCTGGGACCCCATTGCCCTGGATGGCAAAGCATTGAGCGGCTGGGCATTGATCGCAGCAATGGGCGTTGCCATGGTGGGTTCCTTGTTTTCGTCCGACGCATGGAACAATATCACCTTTGCTGCCGGAGAGGTTAAAAATCCGAAACGAAATATACCATTAAGCCTCATTGCCGGTGTAACTCTCGTTACCATTCTTTATCTCCTGGCCAACCTGGTTTATCTGAATGCGCTGCCGCTTCGCGGAATAGCTGATGGCAGTGGTGTATTCGAAAAAGGAATTCAGTTTGCTGTAAACGATCGACTGGGAACAGCATCCATGTTTGGCTTGTTTGGATCAGTAGCAGCCCTGCTCATGGCTGTATTTGTGGTAGTATCAACTTTCGGATGTAACAATGGCTTGATACTTTCGGGAGCAAGGGTTTACTATGCCATGGCAAAGGATAACCTGTTTTTTAAAAGTGCCGGAACCTTGAATAAAAATTCAGTTCCCGCTGCCGGACTGAAAGTACAGGCAATATGGGCTTCACTTCTTTGTTTATCAGGAACTTACTCTAACCTGCTCGATTATGTGGTTTTTGCCGTGCTTATATTCTATGTACTTACGATTGCAGGGATATTTGTGCTGCGAAAGAAAAAACCTGACACAGCCCGACCATACAAAACATTTGGTTATCCGGTTATTCCGATACTTTATATTGCCGCTGCTTGTCTGATCATGTTTGTTTTGCTTGTTTATAAAACGGAATATTCCGGTTCAGGCTTACTAATTGTTCTTCTCGGAATACCGGTGTATTTTATCTGGCAAAGGTGGGGGCAAAAACTGTAAAATTATTGGTCAAACATAGGTTCAACATACCGCTATTACGAAATAAAAAACTTAATATTCTTTAATATCTCTCGTTGATGTTTGAGGATTTGAAAAATTATTTTAATTTTAATAAGGGGGAACGTGTTGGTATCCTGGTTGTTATAGCTATAATTATAGCTGTAATTGCTTACCCTTACATGGTTAAAGTAACTTTTAAAGATAACAAGGACGATTTTATACGTTTCGCCAGTGATATCGATCAGTTTGAAAAAAGCCTTAAAAATGCTACCGACTCAGTAAACGAGGCGCGGAGACTGGATTTTCAGCAGATGGACAGATCGGTTGTCGAAAATAAAATCACACCTTTCATTTTTAATCCGAATTTGCTGCCTTCAGAACAATGGAGCCGCCTGGGACTGAAGGACTGGCAGATAAAAATTATAAAGAATTACGAGGCTAAAGGCGGTAAGTTTTACAAGAAAGAAGACTTTAAGAAGA
>CAIXAQ010000533.1 GCA_903917425.1 uncultured Bacteroidales bacterium | reverse complement strand
ACTTCCGATGTTTCATCCTGCCCTTGATCTGAATATTACAAACGATAAATGCAAAAGTTGTCATAGCCGGTCAGGACGGATTTCGATGAATTACGAAGGCTGGCATGAAACTGAATTGAAACCGGAAAACGTGAAAGGTAAGGACAACTACCAGGTTTTGCCCGATAAACGTGTTTTCGTAAAAATGCCAGCCGATATCCACCATGAAAAAGGAATGCTCTGTGTGGATTGTCACGGATCGTATGAATTGATGGGAGATGGAAAGCATTATGCTCACAAAGAGGACGCGATAAAAGTTCAATGCAGCGATTGTCACGCAGTGAAAGCGTTCAATCAGAAGCTTCTTGCAGAAACAGATCAGGAGACTCAACTTATTTCTTGGTCGCACAAATTTAAAACTGAAGACGTCCGGGTAATCCTTACTCAAAAAGGTGACTTACCACTTGTTAATACGGTAGTAGAACAAGGAGGCGCGCGCCTGAGCATGATAAAAAAGTCGGGAACTGGTAATGTAATTATGAAACCACCAGCCAAAGCCTGTACCGAAGGTAAAGCTCATGCCAGGTTAAGTTGTGACGCCTGTCACACTGCGTGGGCACCACAATGTATTGGATGTCACAATAGTTACGATAAGGAAACAATAGGCTTTGATATGCTGAAAAACACCACTATAAAGGGCACCTGGATTGAATATTCCACCGAAGGAATGGCAGAATTACCGGTCCTGGGGATAAATGCTTCGGATAAAACAAAGAAAAACGGGCAGGTCAGTACTTTTACTCCCGGAATGATCATGACCATTGATAAAGGATCATTCAAAAAAGGAGATAAAACAGTTTTTCACCGCTTATATGCCCCTGCTTCGGCGCATACAACAGTGCGCGTTGGAAGAAGCTGTAAATCATGCCATAACGACCCTCTTGCTTTGGGTTATGGAAAGGGAAAATTGACATTTTCAAAAGATGGCAAATGGTCATTCGAAGCCCTTTATGAAAATAACACATACGATGGTTTGCCACAGGATGCCTGGACTGGTTTTTTAAAAGAACGCAGGGATCAGGCTGCTACACGTAAAAACATGAGGCCTTTTAATCTGGAAGAGCAGAAAAGGATTTTACAAGCGGGTGCATGTTTAACCTGCCACGATGCAACTTCTTCGGTTATGAAACGAGGCCTGGCAGATTTTGAAAAAGTGATCAGTGAAAGGAGCAAGCGTTGTATTATACCTGTTTGGTGAGACAGGAAACCCAATAAAGAAAACGAAAAAAGCTGCCCATTTCGGACAGCTTTTAACCAAAATAATCACCAACCCACTTTTATTTTTCAATTTTATTTTCAGGAAATGAAGCCCATTCGGCATAAGCACCTGCGTAAAGCTTTACATCCGGGAAACCGGCAATCTCCTTTAAAGCGATGTACACGACAGCTGCTTTAATACCTGTTTGGCAATAGACAACAATTTCCTTTTCGGGAGTTGCACCAAATTTAGCAGCGGTTGCTATTATTTCTTCTTTCGTTTTATAGGCCCCGGTGGCTGT
>CAIXAQ010000532.1 GCA_903917425.1 uncultured Bacteroidales bacterium | reverse complement strand
TGGAGAAGAGTGAGATTAATATGCTTTATGTGTTTCAGAAATGCGAAAGTACGATTTTTTTAATACATGCAAAAAAAATCCTTATGTAGAAATGAATGAAAAACACTTTCAACCTGTCGCGATTGGCACAACAGTATTTGAAAGGCATGAAAAAACATAAGACTGAAAGAAGGATTTTAATAAAACCGGCACATGCGGGTAATCATAATAAGCCGGTATAATCTTTTGTTTCCCTACATCACTTTCGTAAGCATTACCTTGTTCTCATCGGTTAATACAATTTTATCGAAGAAAGTTACAATATCATCATAACGCTCAGCCGGATATTCGCCTTTGTAAACACTAAAACTGCGTATATACTGAAGCGCGTTTCCTGATTTGGTGACTTCGGCAGTATATTGCCCGAAGTCGGACTCCAGGCTTATTTTTGCCGGAATTTTCTCAAGTGTATATCCCTGGGGCAAATTGTAAACAACCGTATCAATTTCATAAACAGGCCATTTGATGGAAATCGGGTTTTCCCGGGTGGTGGTCTGGAAGGCTGATTCGTTAAGTTTGTTCATCATATTGAGGCTGAGCATCAGTTTTTCGCCAACCCGGGTACAATAGCCGGTGATGGAAAGGTTGAGCTGTTCGGTTACCGAAGGCAATTCCGCCTTGTTTTCCTGCATGCTGAAATTATCGAGCTCGAAATTCGGAACATGAATTCTCCGGGTAAGCAGTTTTTTACGGTCAGCCTGGTCGCTTCCCAGTATCCGGGCATAATTATCATAGGCAGCACCGCGGTAAATGGTTCTTACATCTGCAGTTCCATCTCCCGACGGGTCGAATGTAACGTTCACCTTACGCGATTCGAGATCCGATTCAGCTGTTAATGCCGGCGTTTTAATCAGTTTACCCCCGTTTTCGTCAATGACCAGCACCTTCCGATCGGCAGTGAAAGTCCCCATGTAGTTAAACGGGTTTCTCTGGCTGGTGCATTCGAGCCATACTGTATCCTTTTTCAAAGGGACACAAAGTACAGCATGATTAAACTGGTTGGAACTGAAATCGGAGTGTATGGTAGGATTTTTGTCACCGGCAAGCACAAGTGTATAACGCGAACTTATACCTGCTGCTTCGAGCAAGGATTTCATGTAATTTGATAGTGCCTTACAATCGCCATACGAAAGCCGGTCGACGGTTTCGGCATCGAAAGGCTGGAAACCTCCAATGCCGACCTGTATACTTACATAGCGGGTCTTATTCTGCATGTATTCATACAGCAATTTAATTTTGGCACGATCATCCGGAATGCCGGCAGTCATTTTATTGATCCTGGCTTTTGCTTCATCGCTCAGGTTGTTCCTGTCCTTGTTAAGCTGGTTGATCCACTGTCCGAAACCTGCCCAGGTTTCGAAATTGCCTTCGTAACCTTCGACATTGACTTTGGAAGGCGCAATTAATACCAAGGGCGAAATATCAGCAAGCGCAGGGCTAAAATTCTCATCCGCATAAGCCGGCAAGTTGTTTATTTCCCATGTATAAATGTCGAAATCACCCGTATTCAACTGCACAGGCATTGAGATATTCTTTACATAATACCGGCATTTGGCTTGTTTGGAAACCATAAGGGTATATTTTGATCTTTCAACCGCAACCTCGAAATCTTCGAACGGTTGCCAGCCAGGGTACTGTATAACATCCGTAAATGATATTTCGTAGGAATATTCAATAGTATATGGGTATTCAAGATGTTCAGGCAGAACTGCCTTAATCCTGTGATCGGCAAAAGTGGTGCCGTCGGAGATCAATGCATAATCCAGGATATCGAAACCACCTTTCTTTTTTATTTCGGCACCGTCTTCATCATACATCTGGGCTTTTATAGCGCTAACCTTCATGTTTCTGGCATAAGGTTGCATGAAATTTGCATTCGAAGCACCGTTTTTATTCAGGATGGTGATGGCATAAGTTCTCTTTAAAACCAACTTAGCGTCGGATACTATTTTTACCTGTATACTATCGTTGCGAACAACAGCCTTGGCATCCTTCAGAAGTTGCCTGGGGATATCAACAACACGGTATTTGATATCGCCTCCTGCATATGCGAATGTTGAAAATACAATACTTAGAATAAGTAGTAAAACGGGTAGGCGGAACTTTAGTTTCATAAAATTTATCGGTAGGGAGATGAGCCTGTTAATAAGAGCAGTTAGACATCAAAAGATAAAACAGGCTAAATCTTTTTCAGCACGATAGGCTCAGCCTGTTTTGCAATTACCTGGTTGAAAAACTCTCTCAGGTCAGCATATTGGGTTTGCAGGAAAATACTGTTGTTGATGTTGAACTTGTATATCAAAGTAATCCGACCTTCGGTGACAGAAGATTTGCAAGAAAAGGAAGCAGCGTTTTCAGATAACTTAAAGGTGACATTAGCCGGCATATTCGCAACTGTAAATCCTTTCGGAATAGTATAGTTAACAATTATGGTTTTTTCGCGGGAATAGCCAAAATCGATAGGGTATTCACGGGTACTGACTTTAAAAGGATTTTCCTTGATCTGTTCAAATAGCAATGGCATAATGTAAAATTCGCCATCAATATCGCTTACAGAATTGTTGCTTACTACCTGAAACTCTTCATTCAATGGCTTATACAGGCTATCGAGGTTGTCAATTTTGTGTGAAACAATTTTAAGCCCCTTCTTTCCTTCCTTAAAATCGGTCAGGTAAGCTTCATCGCTGTTAAAATCTTCGTAATCATTACGGAAGTTGAGTGCTGTATAATCAGCTTTTGAATACACGATTGTCCCTTTTAAAGTCATATCCTCTTCAACCGAAAGAGTATAAACGACCATCTGTTTATCTTTCTTTTTGGCCTGTAGCGGTAGCCATCCATTCAGGTTTTTGTCCATGTACCTTCCTTGCCCATTCAAGTCGCGCATAGGTAGCAGGTAGTAAGGACAATTTGCTTCCGTAGCATCCAGCAGCAAAGTATCTTTATCGGTAAAAATGGCGGCAATTACATAATTTAGTTTATTAAGGCTGGGCTTAAAAGCTGAGAGTCGTCCGTTACTGCGTGTACTCATGACAACCGGGCCGGCATTGAAGTCGAGTTTTCGCAACAGTTGAACCAATGCGAGATTCACTTCGGCCGAATTGCCTTTGCCTTCCTTGTAGGAACTATTGAGGCCTGTTTTATCGGTAAACAATCTTTCGGTTTCATCCCATTTGATCTGCTTGACATGATCGTATGCCATCCTGATCAAATCTTCCTGGCTGGCAGCACGCGCTTTAATGTCTTTTGCTACGGTCTTAATATAGCTATCAGCATTGAGTGCCACGCCAAAGTATGTGCTGCCGAACAGCAATTTGCCAAGAGCATCCCAACTTGTAGTGTACGCCTTGTAATAACCTGAAAACGAAACCGATTCCAGGTCGAATTCAAACCTTGACCTGTAATTTTTTGACGAGGTCATAAAAGGTTCCGGTTTAAAGGCCGGTACATTCTCCGATACCCACCGGTTGCTCGAGTTAAAAGTAAGAGGAATGTATCCGAAAAAGTTTTTACTGAAAGTCAGGTATATGCTGGGTTCAATCACGAGTTCGCTTCGCACGACAGGAATTTCCTGCTGAAAATCCCACTCACTGGGAATACCTATATACATGAATTGTATGTCGATGATTGATCCTACCTTCACATTGGGCATGGCAACCCTCATTTCATAGATGTCGTCCGTGACCCTGGTCTTGAAAATTGATTCGTTTTTTAACTTGGACTCGACAATTTCGTTGCCTTCGAGATTGAAAGTTATGCCCCGTATACTGGCTTTCGAATCAATGCTGAAAGTTTGGTTAGCCATAGGATAACCTTCTTTCTTTAGAATTTTTATACGCAGAGTCCTTACGAACTGGAACCTGCTTTCGGTAAAGTACCCGTAATCGCACAAAACTACTGCCGGAGCGCTGGTGTCGGGAACATAAACATTGTTAAGGAGTTCTGCTTTGCTGATGTCACCGAATTTGATCGGGGCTTTTTCTGCATTGGCAATTCCAAAGAAACCCATAAGCAGAACGAAAGTAAGAAGATATTTTTTCATAGAAAAATTTGATAAGAAAAATATGGGGTATTTAAAGTCATTGGGTTGATTGGCTAAACTGATTAAATCTTTTTCAGCACAATTGGCTCAGCGTGTTTTACAATTACCTGGTTGTAAAACTCCCTCAGGTCGGCATATTGGGTTTGGAGGAATATACTGCTGTTGATGTTGAATTTGTATATCAAAGTAAGCCGACCTTCGGTAACGGAAGATTTGCATGAAAAGAAAGCCGCATTTTCGGCTAGCTTGAGGCTTACATTAGCCGGCATATTCGCAATGGTGTAACCATTTGGAATGGTATAGTTTACAATGATGGTTTTTTCGCGGGCATAGCCAAAATCGATAGGATATTCGCGGGTACTGACTCTAAAAGGATTTTCCCTGATCTGTTCAAACAGTAGCGGTATAATATACAATTCACCGTCAATCTCACTCACGGAATTGTTGCTTACAATCTGAAACTCTTCGTTAATTGGTTTGTACAGGCTGTCGAGATTATCAATTTTGTGCGAAATCACTTTAATTCCCTTTTTATCTTTCACAAATTCAGCGAGGTACTCATCATCGCTGTTAAATTTTTCGTAGTCGTTCCGAAAATCGAGAGCTGCATAATCACCTTTCAAGAAAGTCAGATTCCCTTTCACACTCATATCATCTCCGATAGAAAGCGAATAAACATCCATCTGCTTATCTTTTTTGGCGGCAACCAGTTGCACCCAGCCTGATTTTGTTTCATCCATAAATTGAGCTTGTCCGTTTAGTGCCCGTATTGGCAATAAATAATATGGACAGTTTTCTTCAGTAGCATCCAAAAGTAATGTATCATTCTCGGTAAAAACCGCCGCAATCACATAATTAAGCTTATTGATGCTCGGATGCATTTCCGAAAGGCGACCGTTACTCCGGGTACTCATAATTACAGGTCCTGCATTCAGGCCAAGCCTTCGCAGTAATTGCACCAGGGCCAGATTAATATCAGCCGAATTGCCATTTTTCTCTTTATACGAGTTGCTGAGAAAGCTGTTTTTAGACAGAAACCTGTTTGTTTTATCCCATTTAATATGTTTAGTATATTCATAAGCCGCCTTAATCGTTTCATCGCGGGTGAGAAATTGCGATTTAAGGTCTTTTACAATTTCATTTAAATAAGTATCGGTCTTTAAGGGTAAACCAAAATGCTCATATAAATATGTTAAATATCCCATCGAAAAACCATAATCTACAGTAAAGAACAGCAGTTTGCGTATGCTTTCCCACGATGCTGTAAATGCCTGATAATGACCTAAAAATTCACGTTTATAAGTAACTCCGTTCATGTTGTAGTATCTTGTATATCCCGGAGTGGATATCTCTTCAATGTCAAACTCTAAGCGTGTCCTGTAGTCTTTCGATGAAGTCATAAACGGTTCCGGCTTGAAAGCAGGAACATCGCTTGCAACCCAGTGATTATTAGTGCTTACATTAAGCGGAATGTAACCAAAGTAATTTTTATTGAACTTCACATAAGTACTTGGCTCAAGAACCAGTTCACTGTAAACCACCGGTATCTCCTGCTGAAAATTCCATTCATAGGGAATTCCATCGTAAGTGAACTCAATATCTATAACAGAACCTACTTTTACATTAGGCATTGCCACGCGTATCTCGTAATAATTTTCTATTATTTTGGTTTTAAAGACGGATTCGCTTTTAAGCTTGGTTTTAACAATTTCATTGCCCTCTAGGTTGAAGGTTATTCCGCGTATATTTGTTTTATCATTGGAGTTAAAAGTTTGGTTTGCCCACAGGTAACCTTCTTTTTTAAGGATTTTAACACGCAATATCCTCACAGTTTGAAAATCTTTTTCAGAGTAATAACCATAGTCGCACAACACTACAGCCGGAGCACTCGAATCAGGAGCATATATTGTATTAAGGAGTTCGGCTTTGCTGATTTCGCCGAATTTTACCGGGGATTTTTGAGCAGGTGCAAATTCAATTAATCCTACGAGTAGAAACAGAGTCAGAAAATATTTTCTCATATAAAAGAACTGATACTATTATTTTAACATTAAAATCAAGACAAACAGGCAAATACACTATTTATTTAATAATGTGATAAAGATAAAAAAGGATAAAATTGAAAAAGGAGGCGAATTAAAATCCACCTCCACTCACTTTTTGTTTCTGTGCCCCGATTTTTGCTCCGAGGAATTCACGGTTCATACGTGCAATATTATCTATCGAAATCTCTTTGGGGCATTCGGCTTCGCAGGCGCCGGTATTGGTGCAATTACCAAAACCCAGTTCGTCCATCTTGGCTACCATAGCCTGTACCCTGCGGCTGGCTTCGGCTTTGCCTTGTGGTAACAATGAAAAATGTGAAACTTTTGCTGCCACAAACAACATGGCTGAAGCATTTTTACAGGCAGCCACGCAAGCTCCGCAACCTATACAGGCTGCCGCATCCATGGATAAATCCGCATTTTGCTTCGGAATTGGAATGG
>CAIXAQ010000531.1 GCA_903917425.1 uncultured Bacteroidales bacterium | reverse complement strand
TCTGCAATCCCCTCCGCGATGTTGGCGTTGGGTATGGCGATTACCTGGAGCAGCTTACCTACCTGCTTTTCCTTAAAATGGCCGATGAATACGGCAAACCGCCGCACAACCGGGAACTTAATATTCCAAAAGCATACAACTGGGAAAGCTTAACTGAACTAAAAGGCGCAGCCCTCGAAATCCATTATGTTACCTTGCTTCGTGAGTTAAGCACTCAAAAAGGGATACTGGGACAGATATTTACCAAGAGCCAGAATAAAATCCAGGATCCGGCCATGCTGGCAAAGATCATCGATATGATCGACAGCGAACAATGGTTAGTTATGGGTGCCGATGTAAAAGGCGATATCTACGAAAAGCTGCTGGAACAAAATGCACAGGATGTAAAAAGCGGTGCCGGCCAGTATTTTACGCCACGCCCGTTAATCAGGGCCATGGTCGAATGCATTCAACCGCAACCGATGAAGACGATTGCCGACCCTGCCTGCGGCACGGGAGGCTTCTTTCTGGCTGCTTATGATTACCTGGTCGCCAACAACAAACTGGATAAGGATCAGAACAAGTTTATAAAACTTCAAACCTTTTACGGTAACGAAATTGTAGCCGGAACCAGGCGCCTGGCTTTAATGAATTTGTTTTTGCATAATATCGGTGATATTGACAGCGATAACTTTATTTCCCCTGCCGATGCGTTAATTGCAGCTTCGCCCATTACCTACGATTATGTGCTGGCCAATCCGCCCTTCGGTAAAAAGAGCAGCCAAACCTTTACCAACGACGAAGGCGAACAGGAACGCGACGATTTAACCTACAACCGCCAGGATTTTTGGGCAACCACCAGCAACAAGCAGCTGAACTTTGTTCAGCATATCCGCTCCATGCTTAAAACAACCGGCCTGGCAGCCGTTGTTGTGCCGGATAATGTATTGTTCGAAGGCGGAGCCGGGGAAACCGTCCGTAAGAAACTACTCGAAACAACCGACCTGCATACCATACTTCGTTTGCCAACCGGTATTTTCTACGCCCAGGGTGTAAAAGCCAATGTTATATTCTTCGATAACAAACCCGCAAGCAAAGATCCCTGGACCAAAGAAATCTGGGTTTATGATTACCGGACCAATATTCACCACACCCTCAAAAAGAATCCTTTAAAACTGGATGATTTAAAGGATTTCATTAGTTGCTACAACCCGGCTAACCGGCACAAACGCAACGAGACCTGGAGTGAGGTTGTTGAGCGAAGTCGAAACACCAACCCGGAAGGCCGCTGGCGCAAGTTTACCTACGATGACATTATTGCCCGCGACAAGACCAGCTTGGATATCACCTGGCTAAAGGACAAATCCCTTGCCGACCTTGATAACCTGCCTGATCCGGAAGACCTTGCCGCAGATATTATTGAGAACCTGGAAGCGGGGCTGGAGAGTTTCAGGGAGATAATGGTGAAGTTATATGTGAAGGGATAAACTTTGGCAAAATTTAAATACTGCTTAAATTTACCAAATTTTTACTCCGAAAGCCTGAAGGTGGGATGACGGAAGAATCCTCAATTGAAGATCACAATTCATAGTATATTTCCTACATTCGCCCCTCTCCTTGTCGCTCTTCGCCCCTTCAGAATCCTAAAAAGAACAATTTTAAACAGTCTCTAAAATTTCCTTTTTTAATTTTCCTTGCTTTGGAATCAATAAAAACCAATTTAAGCTCCCTGAACGACCAGCAGACTGAAGCAGTTGTCAGTACTGAAAAACGTCTTTTGGTATTGGCCGGTGCCGGATCGGGAAAGACAAAAACCCTGTTGCAGAAAATTGTTTACCTCATTGAAGAAAAAGGAGTTAGCCCTTCGAGTATTCTTGCCATAACTTTTACAAAAAATGCAACTAATGAAATGATAGATCGGTTGATCATTTCGGCTGACGATACCAATCAGTATGAAAAAATACTGACAGACAAACATAAAACAAAACAGGAAATAGATCAGGATAGATCATTTTATAAAAAGAAAATAAGATGGATTGACGGATTAACAGTCAGGACTTTTCACAGTTTTTGTTACACAGTTTTGCGGAATTACGGTGTAAATCAATTCGACAATAAATTCAGGATTATCAGCGACGAAAAACGCACAGAAGATGACGAGCTTTCAAAATATGTGGCACCCGAAACAGTTTTTGATGTCTTTCACAAGTTACTTATCGAAGAATGCACTGATACCCGGTTTTTGCTCGACTTAAAACGGTATATCCTGGATTATGTAATTGATAAAATCCATCTCGACAACAACCAAAAAAGAAACCTGCCCAAAGATGGAAAGTATTTTACAACACTCGATGGCACAAAAGTCCGGTCAAAGTCAGAGCAATTTATTGCAGACTGGTTTTACCGGCATAGCATTAAATACGAATATGAGCCTTTATTG
>CAIXAQ010000530.1 GCA_903917425.1 uncultured Bacteroidales bacterium | reverse complement strand
TTTCATCAATTCGTATGTAGGTTTTATCAGATTAATGGAAAAGTGTATCAAACTGGCCCAAGTGTTCTGTTGTACGATTATAACGTAACCATTGGTGATACATTGAGATGGGAGCAAG
Organism: uncultured Bacteroidales bacterium; assembly: GCA_903917425.1. GTDB lineage: Bacteria > Bacteroidota > Bacteroidia > Bacteroidales > UBA4417 > UBA4417. Next base: position 3,336 of record CAIXAQ010000530.1, on the reverse strand, counting down.
ACTCCAAAGTTATTGTTGAAGATACAGCAAGAGAGCTGATTAATGGGAGATGGTTACGTACATATTATACACATAATTATGCATGGCCATTTCCTTTCAATAACAAATACATTGAAGGTATCGGAAGTAAATATGGTTTAGTGAATACGGATGCTTGGTATAGTTATGCTGACAGGACGTCCCGTCTCATCTGTTACTCAGAACAAGGCATGAATATAATTAGCCCCTGGGATTACGATTACTGCCATTTGTTTGTTGGTACAGAAGAACTTATTGGAAAGAGCGAGTGCAAAATTGTGCCTAATCCATTTAATAACGTAGCAACTCTGAATTTTAACAGCCACAAATCAGGTAAATATTATTTAAGGGTAAATAATACATTAGGACAATTAGTTATGAATCTTTCTTTCCAAAATGAACAACCAGTGCTGTTAAATTCTAAAAATTTCAAGAAAGGCATTTACTTTTATCAGGTATTCGACAATTCAAACCACTGTATTTATGCAGGTAAATTTGTTGTTAATTAGGTTCCGTTTGGGCGCATCTTTGGTCGTGTAATCCAAATTATTCCCTAACCACCTGATAAACTAAAAGCCTAAAAATCTAATAGCCGAATAGCCTAAAAGTCTAATAGTCTAATTCCGCGGTTGCGCATACTGATGATCTGTTTTTTGCTGGCTATCGCAATAGTGGGATCAAGTTTGTCAATCCGGTTCATGGCTTCGCCAATAATTTCAAATTCCCGCTCAATGGCCCGCCTTAGCATTTTATCGGCTTTGTAAATCGTGAAATCGCGTTTATGACCAAGATACATTTCAATGGAGTCAATAGATTCATTAATATCGAACAAATACTTTTTAATCTCAATTTCCATAAAGTAAAGTTTTATTTTTGTTGATTGATTCAATAAAATAAGGGTTCGAAAGTGATTTGTCAGTCACCAGATCAACGGGTCGTTTTAGCAGTCGTTCAAACTTTTCGGCCAGTTCGAAGTAAGTATCGGCATAGCTGCCATAATCAAGCTGTGAAATTGAAATCAATAAATCGATGTCGCTGTGTTCGTTAAATTCAGGGGTACATACAGAGCCAAAAGCAAACAACGACTTCACATCATACTGTTCACACAATGCTTTTATTTGGTTTAGGTTATCTGTTATAATACTGTTCATAGTTTTGTAATTAACTGTAATCGAATATAATAAGCAAAGATACTTATTTCAGGCATACAAAAGTCCATCAAAAAACATTAAATATTTAGTTCTAGCGCGAATTGGATGGAATTGGTTTTAGAAGGTCAGAAGTCGGAAGACAGAAGAAAGTGATAATTGGAGATTTAACGCTACAAATGAGAAGCGATTTGAAGAAACGTAATTGACCGGAAAAGCTCCACTTTCAAAGGACAAAGAAATTGCAAAGGGAACTTCTGACTTCCGTCTTCCAGCATCTTCAATTCACCCACTAAATTAAAAGTAATACCAAATATTTTATTCCAAAAAGGATAAATGGCTTTATTCTGAATAAATAAATGTCTCTGTTCAGATGCGTCTTTTTCAGATGCGTTTGGCTAAGATTACTCAGTGGTGTCTCATGCTATTTCGCTAGTGTAAGACGGCATTTCCTTTGTGTAAGAAGGTATTTCCGTTATAAAAGGCGACATTTTCAAATTTTCAATTTACTGAATTTTCAAATTACCGCATTATCATTTCATCCCCTTTATCTCCATCCTTCTCAACTTTGGCGCAAACCTGGCGGTTGCCAGTACAATCATAACCGTCATTCCTCCACCGAATACAACCGACGGAATTAAACCCATTATTCTGGCAGCCAGACCCGACTCAAAAGAGCCAAGCTCGTTCGATGAGCCTATAAACAAGCTGTTTACCGAAGCGACCCGGCCACGCATTTCGTCGGGAGTGTACATTTGCAATATCGTCCCGCGGATGATCACACTCACGTTATCGAACATTCCGCTCAGAGCGAGTAACACCAGAGATAAAAAGAAATTTCCCGACAAGGCAAAAAAGATAATACAGGCACCAAATCCACCAACTGCCCATAAAAGTTTAACTCCCGAACGATGAACAGGCGGGTGATAGGCAAGTATCAGGGCCATAAGAACAGCCCCGAATGCAGGAGCGGCACGCAGAAAACCAAGACCCTGAGGCCCGGTATGCAGTATTTCGGAAGCGAAAACAGGAAGCAAAGCTACCGCACCGCCGAATAAAACGCCAAACATATCGAGAGCAAGCGCACCAAGCAATACTTGATTGTTGAAAACGAATTTTATCCCGGTTGAAAGACTGGTAAAAATACCTTCCTTTGCCGCACGTATGGGTAGTGGAACCGATTTCGATGAAAAGAAAAACAGCAGGCTTAAGGCTGAAAAGACAACGACACAAATAAAAGCAGCATGAATTCCTGCAAATCCGTAAATCAAACCACCGGCTGCCGGACCCGATACAGCAGCAATATGCCACACGGTGCTGTTCCATGTGGATGAATTGGCATACAGGTTACGAGGTACGATCTGAGCCATATAAGCCGACTGCGCAGGATAGAAAAAAGCCCTCGCCAGGCCGGTAAACGAAATTACCAGGTACAAAGGAAGCACTCCTGACGTTTTATATAAATCGCCCATTATGTAACTCATGTACAACAGTATAAAAGCACAAACAACATAAACAGTTGCTGTGATTGCAATTATAGATTTCCGGTTGAACAAATCGGCCACATGGCCGGCAAATAAGGCTACGGCCAGGAAAGGAATCGCCTCTGAAAGACCGATCAGTCCGAGTGAAAATGGATCGTGCGTGAGATCGTAAACCTGCCAGCCCACTATCACGCTCTGCATCTGAATGGCAAAAGTGAGGAGAAAACGACCTGTAATGAATCTACGGAAGCTGCTGATATGCCAAACGGCATAGGCATCATTTTGGTAAAAAAGAGAATTAAATTTGCTCAAGTTATTATTGGTTACTTATACTAATCTCTGTTTCAATTGTTTAAGAAATGAACGAATTTTTATATCAAAGAATTTTTGCTACTCTTTTCCATCTTTACGGTATAAAACTACCGGATCCTGACACTATTAAATTTTATGATCGTCAGTATTTTAGTAATGAAAACAGGAAGTCCAAACCAGGAAGAAACCACTGCACAGGTCTCAACATTCAGGAATTTATTACCGATGTTTCATCGCCCTCACCCTATTTGTTTTAAAACTGCAAAATCAAACTATATCTTGCTTTTCAACAGTTTGAGTTACTGATTTGCAGAAAAATGAAAAATGTATTTTTCCATAGCGGCGCTCCTCGGTGAAATACAGATTTTCTTTGA
>CAIXAQ010000529.1 GCA_903917425.1 uncultured Bacteroidales bacterium | reverse complement strand
TTTTCTATTTTCTATTTTCTATTTGCCATTTTCCATTGTCCATTCTCCATTTTCCATTTCCCCCAACTCCCTCTAATTCAATATTTTTCGTATTTTATTTGCTTCGTTCATCAAGTCTTTAAGACCCTCAGGATTTTTTTCGAGGATGTGTTTTTTAAAAAGGTTTATTTTTTCAAGATAATTGTCTATTACCTCGATGATGTATTCCGAATTCTGCAAAAAGATAGGCGCCCAGGTTTCGGCATTGCTTTTTGCCAGCCGAACGGTTGAGTCAAATCCCCCACCCGCTAATTTAAGAATATTCTCTTCATCTTTTTCTTTGTCCAAAACACTTAAAGCCAGTGCAAATGAGGTAATGTGCGATATGTGAGATACATAGGCAACATGAATATCATGGTCAACAGCTGTCATAAAAGATAAGCGCATATTCAGTATTTTATACATATCAGCAACTGTTTCGAGGGCATCGGCATCCGAAAGTTCGCGATCACATATAATAACATGTTTGTAGTCGAATAGTTTACCAATGGCTGCCATGGGTCCCGAAAATTCGGTTCCGGCCATGGGATGAGATGCCACAAAGCGGCCACGATTCTGATGATTTAAGACCGCACCTGAAATTCCGGCCTTGGTAGAGCCCATGTCTGTGACTACTTTGGCCGTTCCTTCAATCAGCGAAAGTATCCCGGGCAACATTTCTCTGTTGGCATTCACGGGCGTGCTTAAAATGATCAGATCTGATTTGTTTACTGCATTTTCAAGTATATCAATTTCATCAACCAGTCCGCTGTGCAAAGCAATATTCTGATGGTGAATATTGGCATCAACACCAATAATTGCTGATGCAAAACCACGCCGTTTAAGGTCGATGGCCAGCGAACCGCCTATTAATCCAATTCCAACTATACAAACTTTCATAATATATCCTTTCTTTGTCTTTATAAACTAAATAATGCCTGGGTGCCTGTCACTCTATATGTGCATTTTTATGGATAAATCGCTGATAATCTTTCGATTGCTTTGTTCAGCATATGTTCGTTCGCACACAGCGAAATGCGGACATACTCGCTACCCTGATCGCCAAAAACCATCCCTGGCGTAATAAAAATATGTGCCTTTTGCAGAAGTTCTTCGGTGAGTTCTTCCCCGTTGGAGTATTTTGCCGGAATTTTCCCCCACAAAAACAAACCGGTTTGATTTGCGTCAAAAGTACATTGCAGGGTATTCATAATCTGTTCGACCAGGAACCGGCGTTTATCATAAATTTTATTGATGGACTCATACCATTCCACAGGACTATTAAGTGCCTCGATAGCTGCCGATTGCATTGGCTGGAACATGCCTGAGTCCATGTTGCTTTTTACTTTTACAATTCCCGATATATAATCTTTATGTCCTGCTACCATACCGATTCTCCACCCTGCCATATTGTGCGATTTGCTCATGGAGTTCAGTTCCAGCGCTACTTCTTTTGCCCCGTCGACTGATAAAATACTCAAATGTTCGTTGTTCAGGATGAAACTATAAGGGTTGTCGTTGCACAGCAAAATACTGTGTTTATGAGCGAATGTTACCAATTCCTCGAATAGTTTTTTGCTGCCTTTCGCTCCTGTAGGCATGTGCGGATAGTTTATCCACATGAGTTTAACCCGGCTCAGATCACTGTTTTCAAGCGAATCAAGATCCGGATGCCACCGGCGGTCAGCATGCAGGTTGTAAAAACGTATTTTCCCTCCAACCAGTTTTGAAACCGAAGTATAAGTGGGGTAGCCTGGGTTTGGCACAAGCACTTCATCGCCTTCATTCACAAAAGCCATGCTGATATGCATTATGCCTTCTTTCGAACCGATGAGCGGCAAGATCTCGTTGTCCGGATTCAGATCGACGTTAAAATATTTTTTATACCAGCCGGCAAAAGCTGACCGCAATGCCGGAATGCCATTGTAACTCTGGTATCCATGCACATTGGGCAATTTCGAAGCCTCGCTCAGCTTGTCAATAGCAGCCGGTGAAGGCGGAAGGTCGGGGCTGCCGATTCCGAGATTTATTATATCGGCACCGGCTTTTCGCATTTCGTCAATTTGCCTGAGTTTGTGCGAAAAGTAGTATTCCTGCACCCGTTCAGTCCTCGATGATAGTTGTATTTTCGGCTGGCCGTTGTCCATTTTGATATTCTCCTAATATTTGTAAATGCTCGGTTAAAGGTGTAACTGCATCCAATGCTTGCTGGTAACGGACATAGTCGCCGAAAACCAGGTCGATGTAGAAAAAATATTCCCATTCGACACCAAAAATGGGAAGCGATTGAATTTTTGTGAGGTTCATTTTGTAAAAGGACAGCACCGAGAGTACCTGCGACAAGCGACCTTCCTCGTGCTGAAGTGCAAAACACAAAGTGGCTTTGTTAATGGTCTGGTTGGCAATCTGTTCCAGTTCTTTTACTTTATCACTTTCGGTAATGATCTGAAAACGGGTAAAATTCCGTTTGTTGGTTTCAACACCGGCTTTCAGGATTTCCATGTTATACATACTGGCTGCCATTTCGCTGCCTAGTGCACCAACTCCCATCAGGTTTTCTTCCCTTATCCATTTCACGCTCAGCGCAGTATCAGCCGAGTCGATAATACGAACCCCCTTCCGTCTTAACTCGTTTAAAAAAACCTGGCATTGCTGAATAGCAATCGGGTGCGAATGAATTTCCCTGATAGTTTCAATGGTTTGATAGGGCAGGGCTATTAAATTTTGAACCACCCGGAGATATTGCTCACCCATGATATTTAACCCGCTCTCGCGCAACAGGGTGAGATTTTGGAGCAAGCTTCCGGCGACAGAATTTTCCATAGCCACAATGCCACAGTCCACTTTTTTATCCTGAAGTTCATTAAACAGGTCGGTAAATGTTTCGCACGGAACGATCTCGATCGGGATATCCCGAAAAAACTGCTTTGCAGCAATCTCGTGAAAGGCGCCAAACCCACCCTGGATGGCTACGCTTATCCTGTTTTCCTTGATTGGAGTCATATCATTTTATTAAAAAAAAAGTCCCGAATCAACCGGGACCTTTACATTATTATTTTTAAGCAATAACACATCAGTCCGTCTTTTGCAGATAATAAAAAAAGAAAAAGGTAAATGTGCTCTTGATTTTCATTGGGTAGCCTTTTAAAAAAACCGGGATCAACTTGATATGATGTTTACATATGTCGATTTCCAGATGCAAAAATAAGTTTTTTATTAATACGGTGGCTTCGATGCGATAAAATTTCTCTAATGTGATAATTCGGTAATGTGATAATGCGGTAATGTGATAATGCGATAATGTGATAATATGATAATGTGACAATGTGATAATGCGATAATCTGGCAAATGACTATGGATTGGCCTGTTTAATACCAGTAACTTATTTTCTCAACAACACAACAGCACAACAACACAACAGCTCGACAACTCAACAACCCAACAGCTTTACTCAACTTTATATGAAATACGAAAAAGCCTCGCTCCATGTGATAAAACCTGCGGCCGCACAGCTGATTCAAACTGGCCCATTAGATCGCCTGTCCAAAGATCGGTTATACTGCATTTGCCTTCAAAACCAACTTCTTTCAGATCAATCGGAACTAATTTGGCATTTTCACCAAGGTTAAAAACTGCCAGGTAAATGTCGTCGGAGCCGGGAACATCGGCAATCCAGGCGATTTCGTCCTTATTACGGAACAATTGCCTGTTATTCCCGCTCTGCTGGTTAACAGCCAAAACTGCTTTGTTTTGCAGCAACTGCAACTCTGGTTGGCGGATGAGGCTTAAGTCGCCTCCATACATTAATGGGGAGCGGGCAATGCTCCACAATGTCATCATGGTTACCAGTTCGGTATGCGTTAAATCCGACCTTCGCTGCTCGCCAACAGGACCGCGCTTCGAAAGGATCCCGATATTAAGCATATCGGCATCTGGAAAATGCCCCGGACCTATAAGGTTTTCCCAGCTATGCAATAAACCGAACATCTGTACCAGGGAATTCCAGTTGTCTCTGAAATCGGTGGAAACACGCCACATATCAGCACATTCTTTTACCACTGCAACTTTGTTTAAAGGTGTTTCACCCGGCGATAAACTCAATACCATTGGCCTGCCGCTGTGTACTATTGCTGTGCGGATTGCTAAGATTTCCTTCTCTGAGAATGGCGACGAGATATCGTCCGCTTTTACAAAATCAACTCCCCATTTGGCATACAACTCGAAAAGTGAGTTGTAGTATTCCTGTGCCCCTGGCTTATCCATATTTACGCCGTACATATGGTTGAACCAGGTGCAGGTACTCGTTGTGTCGGCAATATCTTTTGCGTGAAATTTAGTGCCTTTTATCAACGTATTGGAAGCAACTGCCTGCCGGGGAATGCCTCGCATAATATGAATCCCGAGTTTCAGCCCTTTTTTATGCAGTTTGTCAGCCAGGGGTTTGAATCCCTTGTTTTTACATGAAGACGGAAACCGGTCGGGAGCGGGTAAAAGACGGCCATATTTATCCATTGGAAATGAGGGCAAAAAACCTTCGAGTTGCTGTGGATCGCTGAGTGCCGCAGGATATGGAAAGTACCAGCAATAACCAACAATCACATATTGCCACCCGAAACTTTTCAGGTGTGTTTCCATGAATCCTGCATTTTCGAGCACTTCACTTTCCTTCACGCTTGCCCCGTAGCAATTGTAGCTGTTCCAGCCCATGGGCGGGGTTTGGGCGACTTTTTGAAATTGCGCTTCTGCATGCGAAACGAACAACATGAAAATCAATATCAAAAAACTACTTCTTCGTAAGGTAATTACCGGGCGAGTTTGCATAGAGTTTAATCTCATAACTTTAATTTTTTCTGATCATATCATTTTTCAAAACCCATTGCATCCCGAAGCCGTCTCCTTTATCAATTCCCATGCTTTTTCGACATGATGTTGCTTTGTGAGTGTTCCGCCAATGGACATTCGGAGGGTGTATTGCCCATTCAGTTTAGTGTGCGTAAGGAAAATCTGGCCGCTTGCATTAAGTTTGGCGAGCAAATCAGCATTTAGGATATTTAGGTCTTCGGTATTTGTAATGCATGAAGGCCTGTTACGGAAACAAACCAGGCTTAGTGGTACCGGAGCCATAATCTCAAAATTCGGGTGAGCTATAAGCTGTTGTTCCAGCCAGCGGGCAATGCGGATATGTTCCCTGATCATTTCCTGAAGTTGGTTTACACCATATGAGCGAATTACAAACCAAAGTTTTAGTGCCCTGAATCTGCGGCCAAGGGGTATTCCCCAGTCGCGGTAGTCGTTCACAAGCCCGCGGTTGCCGGTTTTCAGGTATTCGGGCAATATTTCGAAGGTGCGAATCAGGGTCTCTTTATCTTTTACAAAATAAGCCGAGCAGTCGAAATTGGTGAACATCCATTTGTGCGGGTTAAACACAAAACTGTCGGCTTTCTCAATTCCTTCAATCATCCAGCGGTATTCAGGCAAAAGAAGTGCCGTGCCCGCGTAAGCCGCATCCACATGCAGCCAAACTGAATTTTCTTCGCAAACCGAAGCTATTTCTTTAAGCGGATCAACCGACGTACTGCCTGTAGTCCCCAGGGTTGCCACCACACACAATGGAACAAGACCGGCGGCGATATCTTCAGCAATCGTTTTACGCAAAAGACTTACATCCATCCGGTACGAGGCGTCGGTAGCAATTTTGACCAGGTTTTTACGCCCGATCCCGGAAATTTTCACTGCTTTTTCGACCGATGAATGTGTTTCGGTGGAACAATACACGCGAAGCCTTTCATTGCCGTTGAACCCATTATTGTTAATTAAATAATCTGTTAATTTTTCGCGGGCACTCAATATGGCCGCCAGTGTTGATGTAGAAGCCGTGTCCTGGATCACGCCATGCCAGTTGGCAGGGAGCCCGGTCATAGATTTGAGCCAGTTCATCACAACTTCTTCCAGTTCGGCAGCTGCCGGTGAAGTGTCCCACACCATGCACTGCGCACCTAGTGAAGCTGTCAGCATTTCGGCCAATATGCTTGGGAAACTGCCATTTGCCGGAAAGTAGGCGAAAAAATTGGGACTTTGCCAGTGTGTGATCCCCGGCATAATAATACTTTCGAAATCACCCATGATTTCGGACATATTTTCCTTTCCCTTTGGTGGAAAAGCAGGAAGCTGAGACATTATTTCGCCTGGTTTCACAGCTGATTTTACCG
>CAIXAQ010000528.1 GCA_903917425.1 uncultured Bacteroidales bacterium | reverse complement strand
CAAATGTTAAAGTATTGCAAACCCCTTTACTTTTTCATTCTTAATTTTGTGTTAAGTGTTATGTGTTCCTTTTTGGTTCTGGCCTGGAAAGGTTTGGGTGGTTGAACTGATGCCCCAAACCAGGATTCCTGATTTTATAAATTGTTCTTTCTCCTGATTTTGATTTGCAAAGCACTTTCAACAGGAGTTTCCGCAACCAGGATGATATATCCGCCACCTCCGGCACCCGAGAGTTTCCATCCCAAGGCCTTTTCTTTGTATAGCGAAATAGTTTGAAGTATACCATCATCAACCATATTCGGAAACATCGCGATTTGCGCCTCAAATGAATGCCTGAAGGCATCTCCGAATGCCCTGATGTCTTTCTTCAGGATAGCTTTCCAGCAATCTTCAGTTGAATCCGACAAGGCTTTAGCTCCCCCCGGAGTAATATTGGTGTTTTCGAGCGGGCTGTACGAGCTGACCCTTGGACCCAGCGATACCAGGTAAAGATTTTGCTCAATCCACGAAAGCACATCTTCGTCGTTAATAGTATTGATCTTTTCAGGCCAGTAGGTGCCGTTATAATTAAGCTTATTAAGTCCCGGAATCACAATACCGAGCGAATCCTGCGAGCCTGAAACATGTTTGGTGCCGGGAGGATTTTCGAAACTGAATAGCATCCTTGCCAGGTGCTCGGCATCGCCATGAGGAATTTCGTTGCGCCATAGCTCAATTGCTTTCCGGCGTGTGCTCGACGACATCCCGCTCCGTTCGTTAAATTCGATCGTAGGTTCAATACTGATGGTAATAACTGAGCCCGGATGGTGTTTCGAAACGTAGGGCTGGTCGAGCCATCCTCCTGCCAGGTCGATACGGAAAGGGATGGTGCATTCGGTTCGTAACATGGTTGTTGAACGTACCGGCAGATCGGCATGGGGTATACGTTTCAGGATGTGATATTCAATACCCATTTCCTCGCAAAGAGCATGTTTCGAAGGCGTATGGCCATCTTCGTTCACCACAAAAATATCGGGCTTAACCTCCTGCAATTCATTCTGAAAATCGATATATCCCCAGCCCGAGTTTACTATGCACTTTTTTACGCATGCCAGGGCCTCGATCATATACTTGCGTTCGTCCTGGGTATTCACTGGGTAGCGACCTTTCAGGTGATATACATTTGCATCAGCACCAATGCTTACATATAAATCACCATAAGAGGCAGCTTCCTTTAGAAATGCAACATGACCGCTGTGAAGCATATCGAAGCAACCGGTAACAAAAACCTTTTTATTTGGCTTAGCCTGAATTGAATTGTGGTTTTCGGTATGAAAAACTTCAGTCATTTCAACGGGTGCTTTATCTGTTTTCAAAACCCTGGCGATGATTTCGAGCAGGAAAGAATGATCTGAATTCTTCAGCGTCTCGAGGTAAATATAAACATCGTTCATTCCTTTGAAGATGCAAAGAGTTCTTAGGTCATAGGTGGAACCCCAGAAATCAATATCTCCTAAATAATCGCCGGGTACTGTTTCGGGAAGATCGGCAGGTGCCGGAAAGGTATAAGCATGCCGTAAAGCTTCACCGGTCGGACGAGTTGGTGATTGAAAACTGAACCAAAGATTTATTCCTGCCCACCATTCATTCTCTTTCCGGGATTCAAGCGGTTGCTGCATAGTATCGGTGAGTTTCCACCAATCCCGGGTGGATTGATCGGTACCCATGGCTTTCATATCGGCTTCATAATCAGTGCCGTTATATACCATGTGGCTGAAAAGGATTCCATCTTTCAGAAAAATTGAATAGTCGCAGATATCCGATTTATGGATGCGATCCAGTACTTCAGGAAATGTATGCTTATGCAGAGCTATATACTGTTCTTCAAATTCCTTTTTCAGTCCAATGATACTTCCCAGAATGAGTTTATTTTCCTTGCTCATATGTTTGTAAACTGTAAGATTGAGTACTACGATATAAGATTGAAATTAAAGAAGCCTGAAGTAGGTGCTTTGTCTGTTCCTCGCAAATAGCCTGATTTTTAGCTCTATATAACTGAGAGTTTAAATTTTTCCAGCTAAATGGTTTTAGGCTAGTTCATTTCAATCCTCTAAAAATTAAAAATTGAAAAAGCAGGATCAGATATCGGGTGACCTTTTCATGTATTTATCCGTCTCACAAATCTGTTCTTCAGTAAGCCGCACAGCCTGATCCTTGCTACGCATAATGATGCCACATGCCAACTCAAAGAAAAGTGCTTTCTGAATTACATCATCAAAACTTTTTCCAACTACCACCTGTCCATGATTTTTCAAAACTACCAGGTCGTGTGTTTTAAGGGATTCGGTAACTTTTATTCCAAGTTCAGGTGAACCGGGACAAATATAAGGCAGCATATCGATTTTGCCAATATAAACCGGGACTTCATTGATAACATTGAAATTAGTGGGAGGATCAGGTAAACAAGCCAGCGTAGTGCCATACAATGACTGGAAATGAAGTATCACATGAATGTCCTTCCGTTGCTGCATTACGCCAAAATGAAAGCCACAATCCATCGATGGACATACATTATTTATGATTGTTCCATCCGTATGCCGGCTGATACACACCTGGTCCTTGCTAAGGTAGGGGAGCCATGAACCTGTTTGTGAAATCAGCATTATTTCGTCGTTCAAACGCCACGACAGGTTACCGCTATTGCATAATAAAAGTTGATGTGTACCTATGCGATGGGCGGCTTCTACAAATGTTTTCAGATGGCTGTCAGTTACTATTGGCATTTTATTCTGGTTTCTAAAGGTTTTGGATAAGATAATTTATTGGTTTTCAGGAGGTCTGAAATAATGGGTTATAATGGTGTGATGAAATTTATTCTACAGGCTAAAGTTTTGTAATCCTGCAGGCAAACCCGCCTCCGGAAGCCAGTTTGAGGTTCATGATGCTCTTATTGTTTACAGTAAATGTTTCGCTGGTATAATCTTCGGCACGACGACCGGTATTTATCCCATCTTTAAAAATAGTAACTGAATATTGTCCTTCATCCAGGAAACTGAGCGGAATATCAAAGCTGCGTTCTGTGAAATCAGTCATGGATCCTACGTACCAATCGTTGCCTCGTTTGCGTGCAACCGTCACATATTGGCTTATGGAAGCATTGATGCACCTGGTTTCGTCCCAGGTAACAGGGACTTTAGCCATGAACGATAAGCATTCAGGCTCTTTCAGGTAATTGGTGGGATTGTCGCACAACATTTGCAGGGGGCTTTCAAAAATAATGTATTTTGCCATCTCGTGACACCTGGTACCCATGCTCATAGGTGCATTATAGTTGATGGTAAATGATTTCTGGTTTTCGTTACGCATGGCACCGGGAGTATAATCCATGGGCCCGGCAAACATCCTTGTGAAAGGCAAAGTGCAGTCGTGAGCCGGAGTTATATCCTTCGACCATTTTACATTTTCCAGGCCTTTAACTCCTTCGCGGGTAAGCGCGTTCGGGTAAGTACGGCTGAAACCGGTCGGCTTGTAGGCTCCATGAAAGTCAACCAACATATGATATCCGGCTGCTGTTTTAGCGACTTTTTCGTAAAAATTAACCATAGCCTGGTCGTCGCGGCAAAGGAAATCTACTTTTACACCTACGCATCCCCATTTGCTGAATCTGGCAAACGAAGATTCAAATTTTTCTTCCAGCGCCCTGCCGGTAACCCAAAGGATAATGCCAACCTTTTTCTGTTTTGCGTAAGCGAACAGAGCATCCATATCCATATCCGGGTTAATTTTTTCGAGATCTTCCGGTTTCGACCAGCCTTCATCGAAAACAACATATTCAAGTTTATTAGCCGATGCAAAATCAATATAGTATTTGTAGGTGTCTGTATTTATTCCGGATTTGAAAGGCACGCCCGAAATATTCCAGTTATTCCACCAGTCCCAGGCAACTTTCCCTGGTTTTATCCAGGTTGTTTCGGCAAGTTTACAGGGACTTCCCAAACGGTAAGCCAGATCATTTTCCAACAGACGTGCTTCATTTTCTGCTAATCCGAAGGCACGCCAGGGAAATTCGCGGGTGCCGATGGTTCGGGCAATATAATTTTT
>CAIXAQ010000527.1 GCA_903917425.1 uncultured Bacteroidales bacterium | reverse complement strand
CAGCCCTTTCGAGGTTATCGCGGGTAACGAACGAAAGTGTACTATCATCTTCCACGTATAAAATTCGTTTATCTGTCATAAAATTCGTATCATTTTTGTTATTTCCAAAACAAAAGAAGTTCCTTTTTCGGGAGAAGGATCCAGGCTGATTTTCCAGCGGTGCGCATCACAAATGCTTTTTACATAAAATAAGCCCAGGCCAAAGCCCTTCACATCGTGTATGTTAGCTGTTGGAATGCGGTAAAATTTCTGAAAAACCCTTTTGTGATGCTGCCGTTCGATACCAGGACCGTTGTCGCTTATTGTTACTATCACTTTATTGGCTTTAGTTGCAGTATTAATTATTATTTCGGGAGCATCGCCGGCATATTTCACGGCATTATCAAGCAGGTTATAAAAAATGTTTGTAAGGTGGTTTTTATCGCCTTCTACCAGGCATTCACCCTCACAGAGTTCCGTTTTTATCAGTACTTTGCTGCCGTTATTGGCCAGGCAATTCCCGACAACAATGCCGATAATTTTATTCACATCAAGCATTTCCATTCGAAGGTGAATGCCGCTTTTTTCGATTCGGGCTATTTGCAAAACCTTGTCAACCTGGTCGTTAAGCCTGTTTACTTCTTGTTTGATAACCGATCCGTAGGTAAGGATACGCGAAGGTTCATGGATGGAGTCAGGATTTGAAACTACATCGGCAGCAATGTTGATGCTGGCAATGGGTGTTTTGAACTCGTGCGTCATATTGTTGATAAAATCGCGCTGCAACTCTGATAATTTTTTCTGTTTCAGGATGACAAAGATAGAATAAGCGAAAAAGAAAACCGATACAGCCAATATCCCGACGAGGAAAAACCAGATGGTCATATCACCCGCAATAGTATTGTTTATCAACGGGAAGTTTACTCCGAAATAATAATTATACCCGCTGTATTTGGGCAGAATGGATGAAACCGCATCCTGTTTAACTTTACCGGTGTGAAAGACATAATTACCATATTCCATCACATTGGTTTCGCATTTATAAATGCCGTATTCGAAGTCGGTTTGTATATTGTATTTCTCAAATTCAATTTTCAGATAATGCTCCAGGACGTTGGCATCTATCTCACTATTTACGTCCACCACAAAGTAATTCGACGACAGTTGCCTCACCGGGTTGGGCGTTGAAGGCGTGGCATTGTTAAATACGTATATTTTTGAAGCCACATTCCGAAGGCAGATAGTAACGGTTTGGGCAAATTGTTTTTCTTTATTGCTCCATTCTTTTTTCATAAAATATATCTGAATTTCTATGATGCCGGTTATGGCAACAGCTCCCAACAAAACGACATACCTGATATGTTTATACTTCATCAGTTCTTACTATTGAAAGGTTAAAAATAAGGTATTTCCTTACTGCCTGCATCCTAATTTACATTTCATTTACAAACTTTTACATTTCGTTTGAATTGTTTTACATTTCCTTTAATCCGACAGCTAAATTCCGCCTCACCTTTGCATAAACAAATCAAACACCCTGAAACATATGAAAAACCTTATTTTAATTGCTTCATTACTTGTTGTTGGCATCTGCCAGGCAAATGCACAAACCACTGCCCCGGCAGCACCAGTTGCTCCGGCTGCCGTAGTTGCCCCTGTTAATCCCAACGCTCCGAAAGCAAAATTCGACAAAACTACCAGCGATTTCGGCGAAATTGAGCAAGGAATCCCCAAAGAGGCTGAATTTAAACTTACCAACGAAGGAAAAGAACCACTCATCATCACACAAGCAAAAGCCGGTTGCGGTTGCACAAACCTGAAATACTCACAGGAACCAGTTTTACCCGGTAAATCTACAATTATTGCCGCAACATACAATGCTGCCGCAATGGGAGCATTTACCAAGAGTATTACAGTTACTACCAATGCTGATCCTAACCCGGTTGGGTTGATTATTAAAGGAACTGTTATTGCAAAAAAGGAAACTGCTAAATAGTTCAATACTTATCAGAAATAAAAGAAGCGGCCGGATTCAGATTCCAGCCGCTTTTTTTCATTTGGCACTATCGCTTATCTCCTCCCCTGCCTGGGGTAGTAACTTTCGGGCGTCCCTCAGAACTTTGCTGATCATCCACTCCAACTGCCCGTTAGTACTCCGGAATTCATCGGCAGCCCATCTTTCGACAGCGGCATAAATTTCTTCATCAATACGCAGTGCAAATACTTTTTTCTTCGACATCAGCTTTAAGATTTATCATTTCCCTGCATCATCTTTTCGACAGCGCGTTTCATTTCATCCTGATGAATGGTACCAAACATTAGCTGCTTTCCGTTTTTCTTTATCACTCTTATCCCGATTCTGCCACTGATATTGTAAGCGGTTTTCCCACTTATAAAACGCTTTCGCCATCCCCATCCTCCAAATTCACCTATCGGGCTGTATTTTGTAACTTCGGCGGAAGCTATTTCGGATAAGGAAATGTGTTTCATCTTTCGGATTAAAGGCGGAAATTTAAACCGTATGCCATCCGTCCATATCTCGGTTACCAGGTTGCCGCTTAGAATAAAGATGAACACTGCACTCATTACCAGGATGGAAATCAATCCACTCCATAGCAGCCCGTTGTCGGTTTCAGGATTGTCGCCGAAGGGTTTACCCAAATATAACTGTTGGTATAACCCATATCCAAATGTACCAAACACAATCAGCCAGGCTGCAAGCATGATCCAAATCACAAACGACTGCCGGAACGATTGCTCTTCCCTGTATATAATCCTTTCCATGACCGGATTAATAAATTGAACCTGCGTTTACAACAGGCGAAGCATCTTTGTCGGAACAAAGAACGACCAACAGGTTGCTAACCATTACAGCTTTGCGTTCGTCGTCAAGCTCAACTATTTTACGTTCCGATAGTTTGTTGAGTGCCATTTCGACCATACTCACGGCTCCTTCCACAATTTTGGAACGCGCTGCAACTATGGCTGTTGCCTGCTGTCGTTTGAGCATTGCCTGAGCAATTTCGGCCGAATATGCGAGGTGTGCAATACGGGCTTCAATCACATTGATTCCGGCGATATGAAGGCGCTCCGAAAGCTCTTTTTCCAGCACATGATTTACTTCCTCACCTCCGCCCCGAAGCGTGATGTCTGTCAGTTCGTCATCAAAATTGTCGTAAGCGTAATGGCCAGCAAGCTTTCGAACTGCTGATTCGCTCTGTATTTCGACAAACCTGTTAAAGTCATCGACCTGGAATGCGGCCTTAAATGTATCTTCCACCTTCCACACCAGCACGATCCCGATCATGATCGGGTTGCCTAATTTGTCGTTAACTTTAAGTAACTCGCTATTAAAGTTTCGGGCGCGGAGAGATACTTTCTTTTTAATAAAGAAAGGGTTCATCCAATAAAAACCATTACGTTTTAAAGTCCCTTTGTATTCACCAAAAAGAGTAAGCACTGATGATTCATTAGGATTTATCACCAGGAATCCTGCCAGAATAAAAAAGGCTGTCAGCAGGAAAAGCATACCGGCAATAATACCGAACAGGAATTGGTTGAAATTAACGAGCGTTAAAATACCACCGGCCAGAAATACCAGTAGGGATAGCAGGCCCATATAGCCTGAAGATGCTGAATCTAATTTTTCTTTTTCCATTTTATTATGATATTAATTTGATATTGCAATGATACGACATTTTTTGCATAATCCGACAAATTGAAAGAAATTTTTGTTCTGCAGTTAATTTAGCGAGTAAATATAACTTGTCGGAAGTCAAAATACAGAAGTCAGACGCTACATATAAGAATACTCTCCCCATTACAAGAGCAATTGAATGACAATTAACTTTATCCAATTTTTATTGTACCATAAGAAATTAATATCTGTTATATAGCCACTTCTGACTTCTGTCTTCTGACTTCTGTCTTCTGACTTCTGACTTCTGTCTTCTGACTT
>CAIXAQ010000526.1 GCA_903917425.1 uncultured Bacteroidales bacterium | reverse complement strand
GCCAACACCCTGATATCCTTCAATTCCAGCACCTGCTTATTATATCCGTATTTAACTACATTAATCATGGCTGTTCCAACTTCGCTGAGTGTGCCGAAATAATCCGGGAGCAGTTTCCTTACCACCGGGTACATCCATGTAACATATTTGTAGTAAGGCAGTACATTTTTCAAACCTTTGGTTGGCAGCATAAAAGCAGGCCTGAACGCATAAACCGATTTAAATGGCAGCTTCATCAGGTCGTTTTCGGTTTTGCCTTTAACGCGCGCCCACATCATCCGGCCTTTTTCGGTACTGTCAGTTCCGGAGCCGGAGACGTAACAAAAAACCATGTCGGGGTTCAGTTTGCTAAGGGTTTGGGCGAAATGCATCGTTAAAGTGTATGTCAGGTTATGATATTCAGGTTCTTTCATGCCTACGGCTGAAACCCCCAGGCAGAAATAACAGGCGTTATAACCGGATAACTGACTCTCAACGAACGAAATATCAAAAAAATCGCTATGGATTATTTCTTTCAGTTTAGGATGAATAAGGCCGCAGGGTTTTCTGTTTATCACTAATACAGATTCCACATCCGGATGATCCAGGCATTGGTGAAGTACTCCCTCCCCAACCATTCCTGTGGCTCCGGTTACAATCGCTCTTATTTTTTTTGTTTCCATACTTTTAAATCTGAATCGTTAATAGCCGCGTCTTAAAATGATAAATAAAAACTAAAAAGCAGCTGACCCGCGCAAAGATATAAAGTATCACTTAACCCAATACAACTATCTTGGGCAGAAATTAAAACATATAACTAAAATATTGCATATATTTACCATGCAAATTAACATGGCATGAAAGGTCAGCTTCCGGCAATTTCTCTATCCCCCCGAAGCAATAAGGATTTGAGGTACAGAATAATAATACATCAGGAAGCATGTTACAATATAGTAAGTGGCTGTAAATGTTGCAATTGGAAATCACTAACACACTATAGTTAATTAATAGACACATTTTATGAAACCCATATATCTGATCCTGTTTTTGTACATTTTCATTATTTCCTGCACACGGCAGAATAAAGACGAGTCAAAAACAGTCTGTGTGAAAGAAGCGAGCGGCACCGTAATATGCACCGACAGCGCCAGTGCTATGCAATTAACACCCAACCCAATTCTTATCCCGGATTCGGTTATAGTCTACCCTGACACATCGCGTGTCGAACTTTCCTTAAAAACGAAAGATGTCCCGCTAAAAAAAATCAGCGAAATCCAATCGCCTGGAAAACGGTTTCTGAGCAATGTGAAAGTAAGTAGCAAAGCAGGCGTATTTGGAAAGAAAATGGAGAGTTTCAAAAAACCAGTCTTCACTGAGGCAAAACCGACAATAAAACTTGCCGGATATCCTACCTTTAAAAAGATTGCGCCCTTACAACTTTCCGGAAACGGCATGTATGATATTCAGCATATTGCCCAGCGTGCCCAGGATATCAGCTGGAGCAAGGATGGATCGGCCTGGATTGCCAGCGGATTGGAGATTTCTCACATACAAGGCGATTATATGGAATCGTATAGCGCCGCCCAGGGAGCATTAACATCGGCTACAAGCATTGAAATTGATAACAGTGGCAATATTTGGTCGGCATACGATGGGGCTTCTTATTTCGACGGAAAATATTTCTATACTTTTTCAGAGAAGCAGGGATTTACTAACCACGGCGTTTATACAATTTTTAAGGATTCGAAAGGGCAGATGTGGTTCGGGACTCGCGGGGATGGCGTATACTGCTACAATGGAAAAGGCTTTATTCACTATGGGAAACAACAAGGCATAAAAGCAATCGGAGTAGCTTCCATTGAGGAAGATAAAAACGGGAATATGTGGTTCGGCACCGAAGGTGGCGGATTATTCAGATTTGACGGCCAAACCTTTGTAAATTATTCGGTCAAAGACGGCCTGCCATCCACTTATGTCTACGCCATTTATGCGGCTCCGGATGGGAAAATATGGTTGGGTCATTACCTGGCCGGGATCAGCATGTTAAACCATGATACTTTAACCACTTATGATTTTGGGGCACAAATGAGTTCGCCCGTATTCAGCCTGATGGGGACAGAAGTGAATAAACTCCTGATCGGAACAGTTGGTTCCGGTTTATTGCTTTATGATGGTAATAAGTTCGAAAAAATCGATAAGGAAGCAGGTTTGAATGAAACGATGATAATGAAACTGGCACGCGATCCGGATAGCAATATATGGGCAATGGGCTCACAAATGAACCGGCTGAGGCTGAAAGAATTTAAGTATATTCCCATACCCGGTACACAAGGGGTTTTCCCGATTGACAAGGATAACCGGCTCATTTTAAATCTTGAAAAATACACGTACCTCGAAAAAGACAAGGCCGTAACATATACCGGCATTGGTTTTAAAACGAATGGTGTTGCCAAAGATGATCTGGGACGGATGTGGTTCTCCAACTGGTGCGAAGGAATAGGGGTTATCGAACGGGGCAAAATAAAATCAGTGCTTATTGACGGCAAATCGAGCTGGGGATGTTTTGGCTACGTAGGAAATGGCGTAGACGGAGATATCTGGTTTTCATCCTGGAGTTATTCATTGCTCCGGCTGACAAAGGATAAATTGATAGGTTACGGGGAAAATCCGGCATTCTCAGATTTGGGAGGAATAAATACAACCTTCTGCGATCCAAAAGGAAACATATGGATTGGGGCAAATAACAGCGGCCTGCTGAAATTTGACGGAAATCATTTCTACAGGTTCCCGATACTGGATAGTATTCTTCGCATACATGGCGCAATTGGAATTAATGCGATAGTAGCCGATGCGAACGGAACCATATTCATTTCCTATTTGGGAGCCGGAATAGTAAGCTACGATGGAAAACATTTTAAATTTCACAATGATGCCGACCTGAAAATCGGTACAGGTGCCGACCTTACTGAAACAGGCCTGCAGGAATTCATGAAAACAGACCGGAAAGGCAGGATATGGGCGATTCTCAACGGAAAATTGACCTGTATTGAAAATGGGAAACGAACGCAAATTGGCCCTAGTGACGGCCTCTTATTTACCCCGGTTTCATATTCCTTTGATGACGATGGAACCATGTGGTTCAGCAACGAAGAAATGACCGGCTCGGTAAACGTTGACCACCTGCTCGAAATAAAAGAAACGCCGCTTGTTGCGATAACGAAACTGAACATTTTTCAACAGGATGTTGATTACCGGAGTTTGCAGGATTCTATCCGCAAAGGGAAAAACTGGGTACTGCCCGGATTGAATATTAACCTGGCAAAACTTAAATTTGATTCCTTACAGAACTTCACACTGCTGCCGCAAAACCTGGTTTTCCCGTATAATGTCAATCAACTTTCGCTGGTTTTTGGCACCTCCGACCTAAACATACAAGGCAATGTGCTCTTCAGCTACCAACTGCTTGGGTATGATAAAACATGGTCAATCCCGGCCGAAGAAAGGGTGGCTGTCTACCGAAAACTCGATCCGGGCAATTATACATTCCAGGTTAGAGCGAAACTGCTGAATGGTGGCTTTGGGAAAATCAGCACCTACAGTTTTATAATTACACCGCCCTGGTGGCAAACCTGGTGGGCACGCACGGGTTATGGAATAATCGCATTGTTGTTTCTTATTGCATACAATCGTTGGCGGGTTGCCAGTTTCAAACAACGCCAGAAAGAATTGGAAAATGACATTGAAATTGCTACATCCGAAATTCGCTTGCAGAAAGACGAAGCCGAAACCCAGCGGGCAAAAGCCGAAAAATCGGAGCAGTTCAAACAGCAGTTCCTGGCTAATATGAGCCACGAGATCCGGACACCTATGAATGCCGTGATGGGAATGACCAGCCTTGTGTTAGGCACTCCGCTTGAGGAAAAACAAAGATTTTACCTCGAAGGAATCAAAAAATCGAGCGACAACCTGCTTCATATTATAAACGACATTCTGGATCTTTCCAAGATCGAAGCCGGCAAAATGGAATTGGAAAATATTGATTTTTCAATCCACGACCTGGTGGAACAGGTGAAGCAAACACTTCGCCATCGTGCCGATGAAAAAGGGCTGGAACTCTTAACCATGATAAAACCGGATGTTCCGGATGTTGTGATAGGTGATCCTGCACGTCTGAACCAGGTTCTTATCAACCTGGCCGGCAACGCCATCAAATTTACCGAAAAAGGAAGTATTGCAATTGAGGTTACATATGAAAATGAAGGAATACGTTTCGCGATTGTGGATACCGGTATCGGTATACCTTTGGATAAACTGCAGACTGTTTTTGAGAGTTTCTCACAAGCCAACGCTTCAGATACGCGAAAATATGGCGGAACCGGATTAGGGCTGAGTATCTCACGACAACTGGTCGGAATGATGAAAAGCAACATTGCTATCGAAAGCAAGGAGGGTTTCGGAACCACATTTTCCTTCATCGTTAAATTTGAAAAAGGTTCTGCCGAGCGATTGGAACAGCATATGGCTCTTGAACAAAGTGTCGACGGAAGCATCCTGGATGGACTGAAAATATTAGTAACCGACGACAACGAATACAACCGTATCGTTGCCCGGGATACCTTAAAATCAGTTGCAAACCTAGAAATATATGAAGCTACAAATGGTCAGGAAGCCATTGATTTAGTGGCCAAAATGCAGTTTGATATCATACTTATGGATGTCCAGATGCCTCTGATGAACGGGTTTGATGCCACGCGGTATATAAGGTCACATTTCGTCAGCCCGGCAAAAGATACGCCCATCATAGCCTTAACAGCCAGCGTGTTGCGCACCGACCTGGATAAATGCAAGACCGCCGGAATGGACTCGTATATCCCCAAACCGTTCAAAGCGCAACAACTGATAACAGGCATTGCACAGGTTTTAAACATTACATTGAAAGCAAAAAAGGAAACCGATTCATCCGCGTTGACAAAAGCAACATCAGGAGTTACGGATATGGCTTATCTTGAGAAATTCTGCGAAAGCGATAAAACCCGTATGAGCAAGTACATTTTCATGTTCACTTCGACTGCACCTGACCTGATCGAAAAAATAAACTCAGCTCTTGCTTCCGGGGATTTCGAAGAGATAGCCAACCAGGTGCATAGTTTTAAGACAAAGTGGATCATGATGGGAATGACCGAAACAAAGGATATTGCGTTAAAACTGGAACACTTATGCAGGGAAGGATCCCAGGAGGAATTAATTATAAGCACAATCAAACTTCTGAAGAGCAAAATAGAACTGGCACTAACCGAACTAAGCGAGCAATCAAATAAATAAATCAGTACTTTTGCCTAAACAAGAAACGCTATGGAATTCGCAAAACCAAAAAAAATATTTATTGTTGACGATGACCAGATGTTAACAGAAGCCTTATCGGATTTTTTAACCCGGAAAGTTGCTCACCACATCAGTATTTACAGTACGGGCGAAGAATGCATGCAGCATATTTCGAAGAACCCGGATGTTGTTATTCTCGATTATTACATGAACAGCGTGAAGAAAGATGCTGCCAATGGCCTGCAGGTTTTGGAAGCTATCCGCAAATACCTTCCCGACACCCGGTTTATTATGCTTTCGAGCCAGGAAAGTTATGGCATTGCGGCGCAGACCATCCAGAAAGGTGCTGAGTATTATATTATTAAGGATGAAGAGGCTTTTCAGAAAATAGCCGATTTAATTTAATCTGCTACTCCCCCTTTGGTATCGAACCGTCGAATAATCGCCATTTCCATTCGCCTTTTTTCTTTACCATAATCCCGGTAAAGCGATAAGGCGTTCTATTTATTCCTCCTTTATGGAATTCTACTATCATGGAGCCTTCAACAAAAACCCAGGCAGTCTTGCCATTGGAATCAATATTGATACTGTCCATTTCCCAGGAGAAACTCGCAATGCCAAAAATTTTTGTAAGCCATTCCCTTACCTGGTCTTTACCTTTTTTAACCTCGCCTTTGTCGGAGCCAATAAGCATAATATTTTCAGAATCATCAAACAGTGCCATGCATTGATCAACATTTGCACTTTTGGCAGCAGCATTCCAGGTTTTTAACACCCCGGTGATTGCGATTTTATCCTTTTCAGGTGGATTTTGCCCCGACAATGAAGTGGTTACTGAAGCAAACAGGATCACAAATGCAATCTGAAGAAAAAAGAGTTTTCTCATATCTAATTATCTACATAAATAATTATTAAAAGTAGGCTTTTTTCTTTTACAAAAAACATACATGAAATGACTCCTTTCCTTTGGGGAGAAAAATCATAAAAAAGCATTGGAAAGGTGGGATCCGGTTATTTTTCCTTTTTCGCGGCAAAGATATACTCGAACAGCATAATGAAAAGGAAAGTAGCAAGTGT
>CAIXAQ010000525.1 GCA_903917425.1 uncultured Bacteroidales bacterium | reverse complement strand
GCTACAATTAAGGCGGTAATGAAAAAGAACAATCTTACGAAGGCGCAGCGGGTGCAGGTAATCAACCTGGTGAAAAACGAATGGTCGCTCAACAGCCGCATCGAAAGGCTTGTTTTGATGCAGAACCTTTTTAAATACTGGCATGTGGCTCATCTGCCGTTTGCACTTGTTATGTTAGTTATCATGATCATTCATGTTGCTGTGACCATTGTTTTTGGTTACAGGTGGATATTTTAGTTATGGAAGAAACTCTCATCGAACAAATCGTAATTTACTCCACGGTAATTCTGTTTTGCCTTATCATCGTCTTTATTTATCTGAGAAAACAGAGGAAAGAGTCGAAAAAGGTGGAAGCAAAAATTATAATTGCCAAACAGGAAGGCCTCTATGAGCCGATATCCCTGCACCCCGTAATTGACGAAGGAAGCTGCATCCGCACAGGGGCTTGTGTAGCTGCCTGCCCCGAAAAAGATATTATCGGGATTAAAGATGGCAAAGCTACAACCATTAATGCCTCTCGTTGTATTGGCCACGGAGCGTGTTTTCATGCCTGCCCCACTCAGGCCATTATGCTGTGTATAGGAACCGAAAAACGCGGCGTTGAACTGCCACACATTAATCAGAATTTCGAAACCAACGTTAACGGAATGTTTATTGCAGGCGAATTAGGCGGCATGGGGCTGATAAAAAATTCGGTTGAACAAGGCAGGCAAGCTGTCGAGAATTTGGCTAAAACTCTGCGCAAAGCCCACCAGGCTACCTACGACCTGGTTATCGTCGGTGCAGGTCCGGCTGGCATTTCAGCTTCACTGATGGCTAAAAAGCTCAACCTCAAATTTCTCACTCTTGAGCAGGACACACTGGGAGGAACAGTTTTCACTTTCCCGCGACAGAAAATTGTAATGACCTCCGCCATGGATCTGCCTCTGTATGGGAAAGTTAAATTATTCGAAACCAGCAAACCCGCTTTGCTCGACCTATGGAATGCCGCTCTAAGTAAGAACGAAATCACGATAAAGGAAAACACGAAAGTGGAAGCTATAACTCCCGAAAATGGTTATTTTACTATCGAAACTCTGCAGGGGGAGCATATTACAGCAAAAACAGTATTGCTTGCTATCGGGCGTCGGGGCAGCCCCCGAAAACTGGGAGTAAGCGGTGAAATGCAGGAAAAAGTGGCCTACCGGCTTCTTGAACCCGAAGATATCAAAGGTAAGGATATTATGGTTGTGGGCGGCGGCGACTCGGCAATTGAATCGGCTTTGCTGTTGGCCGACCAGAATAAAGTTACAATTTCATACCGCAGTGAGAATTTCAGCAGAATAAAACCAAAAAATAAGGAAAAGATAACTGAAGCCATCGCTTCCGGCCTGGTGAATGTACTTTACAATTCAAACCCGACAAGCATCAATAAGAGTTCGGTTACCCTGGCAACTGCCATGCCCGGCGAAGAACTTGAAATTAAAAACGACCTGGTTTATATTTTTGCCGGGGGCGAACTGCCAATACAATTTCTGCAAAAAGCAGGGATACATATTACCAAAAAATTTGGTGAAGCTATTTTAAAACATGAAAACTAAGCACCCCTTGTTTACGAGAATGAAAATCAGTGTCAGCCAAATAGTTAGCGCAATTGTGTTTGCTGCCCTTTTCAGTTTTCAGGCCCATGCCCAGATTTCTCCCGGGGCATTGGCAAAAGTGCATTCGCAACTGGAAGGAATCTCGAATTGTACAAAATGCCATATTTTGGGCGAAAAGGTTTCGAATGAAAAATGCCTGGCTTGCCACACCGAATTGAAAGTACGTGTCGACCAGCAAAAAGGCTACCATTCGTCCAGTCTGGTGAAAGGAAAGCAATGTGCATCCTGCCATAACGACCATCATGGGGTTAATTTTCAGAT
>CAIXAQ010000524.1 GCA_903917425.1 uncultured Bacteroidales bacterium | reverse complement strand
TTACAGACCATTACCCCAAATTTGCCTTCGGCTATAAGTTCCACTGCGTGCGCGCCATAGCGGGTTGCCAGTATGCGATCCATGGGTGTTGGTGAGCCGCCTCGTTGCACGTAACCAAGAATGGTTTCACGTGTATCGAGACCGGTTTTATCCCGTATTGATTGCGAAACAAAGGATGCCGCCGACATGCCTTTAGGCCTCGAAATGCCTTCGGCAACAACTACAATGGAGTATTGTTTCTTGTTTTCAGCGCGCTTCTCAAGATAGCGTGCAACAATATCCATATTGTATGGTATTTCCGGAATCAATATCACATCACCACCTCCGGCAATGCCAGAATACAGCGAAATCCAGCCGGCATGATGACCCATAAGTTCGATGATCATGATCCGCTTATGTGAATTTGCAGTAGAGTGCAGGCGGTCGATGGCTTCGGTAGCAATGGTTACCGCCGAATCGAACCCGAAAGTAACATCCGTTCCATATACGTCATTATCGATGGTTTTTGGTAACCCGATGACATTCATTCCCTCGGCAGCAAGTTTGGCGGCAGTTTCCTGCGTGCCATTTCCACCAATGACAACCAATGCGTCAAGCCCGATTTCCTTATAGTTCTTTTTTATAGTTTTCGATAGATTTGTCCCGGTAATGGGATCGTTTTTAAAAGGCTTGTCGCGTGAAGTGCCTAATATAGTGCCCCCTAGCGTGAGTATGCCCGAAAGCTGCGTTTCTTCAAGTTCAACAAAATCTTTTTCTATTAATCCCCGAAACCCTGATGAAATACCGATTACTTTCATTCCATATTCGGTTATGGCTGTTTTCCCCACGCCGCGAATGGCAGCGTTGATGCCCGGGCAATCGCCGCCGGCAGTGAGTATTCCAATTTTCATTCCATGGGTAGGAAGTGTCATTGTGATGGTTTTTAATGCTTTACAAAAGTAAGATTTAGTCTGCAACCCTGGCTTAATAGGAATCAGTAACCGGAAATTTGAAATAGTATTTTTCCAAAACTTGCCGTTTACCGATTATTTACAACTTCTCCAGGATAAAATTCGTCATGCGCGTATAGAGGTGGTATGATGTGTTGCCGCCATAAATGCCATGGTTGCGGTTGGTGTACAATTGCATTTCGAATTGTTTGTTGGCTTGTACCAGGCGTTCGGTAAATTCGAGCGTGTTCTGCACATGAACATTGTCGTCGGCAGTGCCATGACAAACCAGGAAATTACCTTTGAAATTTTCGGCAAAATTGAGCGGCGAATTCTGGTCGTACCCTTCCGGGTTCTCCTGGGGGGTACGCATAAAACGCTCGGTATAAATATTGTCGTAAAAACGCCAGTTGGTGACGGGAGCCACGGCAATGCCGGTTTTAAAAACGCCTTCGCCTTTCACCATGCACGATGCCGAAATGTATCCGCCAAAACTCCAGCCCCAAATCCCGATACGCGTTGCATCCACATACGTAAGGGAACCCAGGTATTTAGCGGCTTCTATCTGGTCGATGGTTTCGTACTTTCCTAACTGTAGGTAGGTTATTTTGCGGAAAGCTTCACCACGGCCACCTGTGCCTCTGCCATCCACACAAACTACGATGTAGCCAAGTTGAGCCAGGTAATCTTCCCACCCCAGATCCCAGGCATCAAGTGCACTTTGCGAATCAGGACCGCTGTACTGTGTCATGAAAACAGGATATTTCTTTGCCGGATCGAAGTTTACTGGTTTTAACATCCAGCCATTGAGATTTACTTTTTCGGATGTGTTAAAATTGAAAAACTCCCTGTAGCCAAATTTATAATCCTTAAGTTTCTCAACAAGTACCTTGCTGTCGTCGAGCAGGCGAACCATTTCCCCTTTTGAGTTGTAAAGCGCTGTAGATGAAGGCGTTTTAATATTTGAAGTGGTAATGGTGTAATACCTGAACCCTTCGCTGAATTTAGCCGTGTTGGCCCCATTGTTTACTGAAAGTTTCTTTTTCCCGGTTCCGTCCCATTTTATACTATAAACCTCGCGTTGATAAGGGGTTGGCTCAGCCGAAGTATAATAAATAAGCTGGTTTTTAACATCGCAGCCATTCAGCGCAGTAACATCAAAGTTGCCTTTTGTTACCTGCGTTACCATTTTTCCCTGCATATCATAAAGGTAAATATGAGCATATCCGTCACGCTCGCTCCGCATGGTGAAATGCTGTTTGTCATCAAGAAATTTGATGTCATCAAAGTA
Source organism: uncultured Bacteroidales bacterium (assembly GCA_903917425.1). Lineage (GTDB taxonomy): Bacteria > Bacteroidota > Bacteroidia > Bacteroidales > UBA4417 > UBA4417. Next base: position 1,051 of record CAIXAQ010000524.1, on the reverse strand, counting down.
GTTTTCGTCAAGATAAAACTTATTGGTTTCGGTAAGTAGAACCTGTGTTTTACCTGTTGAAACGGAAGCCGTAAGCAGTTCCAGTTTATTCTGAAGGCGGTTAAGTCTTAATATAACCAACTGATTGGGATCTTGCGTAAAACGGATACGGGGAATATAAAGATCGGTTTCAGTGCCAATATCCATGGTTTTTTCCCGGGCCGAAGCAAGATTATACGTATGAACACTCACCACAGAGTTTGGCTCTCCGGCTTTGGGATATTTAAAAGTTGTGACTCCTGGATAGATCTTATTCTGATCCAGGGCAGGTTCCTGACCCTGAAACATGGTCATGCTGAACTGCGGCACCAGGCTTTCGTCAAAACGTACCCAGGCCAGGTATTGCCCGTCGGGCGACCATTCGAAGGCTTTGTTGTATTCAAATTCTTCTTCGTATACCCAGTCGGGGGCGCCGTTGATTATATAATTAAACTTACCATCCGAAGTGATCTGCGTTTCACTGCCGCTGGTTAAATCCGTATAAAAAAGGTTGTTCTGCCGGACAAAGGCTACCTTGGTTCCATCGGGCGAAAAAGTAGCCAATTGCTGTTTCCCCTTTTCCGAAACAGGGGTAAGTGTTTGTTTTATAATATTATACACGAAATAATTAGCCGTAAACGACCGCCTGTAGATGGCTTCTTTGTCGGTGAGCAACAGTATCCTGGATTCGTCCGAATTAAAGCTATAGTCGCTGAAGCTTTTCAGTTTGTCATTCTTAAGAGTCGAAATATCTAATATTGTTTTCACTGTCTCGCCGGTTTCGTAGCTGTGTACTACCAGTTTATTGCCGCGGCCTTCGGAAGCGATATAATTTTCGCCGTCCTTCATGGATCTGAAACCGCGAACGCCGGGCGAATAGAAGGTGTTGTTCTTAAAAAAATCGTCGAACTCAAATAATTTTGTGCCATTTTGAGCATTGGCATTTAAGGTAACAACTATGCAAAACGCGATTACCGCGAAACTAAAAAGGTTTGTTCTCATTATCAGTCTGATTTTGTGTCAAAAGTAAATT
>CAIXAQ010000523.1 GCA_903917425.1 uncultured Bacteroidales bacterium | reverse complement strand
GATAAAATTACCATATTTAAATTCAGTATTCCCGGTTTTGAAAACGAAAGCGGGAGCATAAGGCCTTTTGAAATCCGGAATCTGCGAATTCACTGTTAAGTCGTAATAAATACAGGTTTTTAAGTCGATTTTTTTAAAATATGTATAAATATGAATACTTTTGCAGCTTCAACAGAAAACGAAATTATTCACATAATGTAAATTTTACCATGAAAATGAAGTTAAACTTATTCATCCTTCTGGCCAGCGTCATTGTTTTTGCTGCATCATGCAAGCCAAAAAGCGCCACCGACGAGAATCTCGCACCAAATGTGCATAAAGCCATTGCCGAAGAAGTAATCCAAACCAGCGGTTATACTTATATAAGGGTATCGGAAAACGGAAACGAAAACTGGATTGCTATCGGAAAAGCAGAAATTGAAAAAGGTAAAGCCTATTATTATGAAGCAGGCATGGAAATGACCAACTTCGTGAGCAAAGAGTTAAACAGAACATTCCCTTCCATTTTATTTGTCGATAAATTCAGCGATCAACCTATTACTGCCGGTAAAATATCAATGGCCGACTCGCTCAAAGGCAAACAAGCTGCTGTAGCTAAAGAAGGTGTAAAAGTTGAACCAGCTTCGGGAGGCATTACCATTGCCGAATTATTTGCCAATAAAGAAAAGTATGCCGGGAAAACCGTAAAGATCAGGGGCGAAGTTGTTAAGTACAGCTCCGAAATTATGAGTAAAAATTGGGTACATCTTCAGGATGGGACCAATAATGCAGGCGATTTCGACCTCACTTTTACCACCAACGACGTTACAAAAGTGGGTGATGTAGTAACTTTTGAAGGCACTGTTACCCTTAAAAAAGATTTCGGCGCAGGATACTTTTACGAAGTTATCGTTGAAAACGCAAAACTACTAGCCAACATATAGTTTAATACAGGAATTTTAAAAATCCCTCATCGAAAACCGGTGAGGGATTTTTTTTATCAAATCCGTTGCCTGAAATCCATTCTCCATTATAAAATTACCATTTTTAACAAAAAATGCATAATTTTACCCACTGTACCGTGCAGTATCCGTTCTTTCGGTGTTGTACAAAATTCAGGTCTCAGCTTCCCTTTTACCATAAAATTTTGTCCCATGAAAACTTTATCACCCTCAAAACATGATTCCGTAACCGCGCCATCTTCCACATCCGGTCGGCGACGTCAAATGCCAAAAATGACTTTTAAATCTTTCAGCATGCCGACACTTCTGTTGGTTGTTTTACTATTTCCAGGCATGCTTAAAGCACAGTGGAATAGCAATACTTCAGTAAATGAAGAGATCTCAGGCTTACCGGTAGCCGACATGCAATCGGTTTCAACTACGGATGGTAAAACCTGGGTCGCGTTTTATTCTCAGAATGCGGGAAGTTACAATATGCGGGCACAGTTGTTTGATGCTGAAGGCTACAAACTGCTCGGTGCCGACGGCGTATTGGTAAGTAGCCAGCCTTCGGGAACAGCCACTTTTGTATTCAGCGTTTGTGTCGATCAGTCCAACAATCTTGTAGTGGCTTTTCAGGATATGAGAACCGGGAGTTCCTATTCAACCTGCCTCTATAAAGTTTCACAAACCGGAAGCCAGCTTTGGGGCGCTAATGGCATTGTTGTCGGGAATGGACTGGCACCTTATCCCGCTCTTTTGTCGAATGGCGAAATTGCCGTTGCCTGGATTGACGAAGCG
>CAIXAQ010000522.1 GCA_903917425.1 uncultured Bacteroidales bacterium | reverse complement strand
ATCCCGTTCAAATCGTCGAAACTGATGTTTGCGGCCCTGTTGCGGGCATTAAACCGGTCCAGGCCACAATATACTGCATCAGCCCCGGCCAGGACAGCCGCTTTTATGGAGTCAATATCGCCGCCGGGTGCAAGTAGTTCGATGTGGTTTTTCATTGTTGCAAAATACAATTTTATTTGACAATTTTTTAATAAAAAAGCCCCCTTTTCAGGAGGCTTTCTATATTTCTAATGGGGCTTTTAGTAACCATAGTAATAAAAATGGCGGGCGCTTTCAGCTACATAGCTTGGATTCACCCAAAGCTTATTCAATGCATTTTTAGTGTAAACCTGTCCAAACCTGGTATTCACAGTAGGAATAAAGAATTGATGAAGTTCAGCCCTATAGTTACCCAGGTCATATGTATATCTATGGGCGAATGCTGCAAAATTACAACGGGTATCATCGTATGTAAATAACAAGGAAATTTCTTTAATCTGAGATGCCAGCAAACATTTGTCGCGAATTTCCAGTTTGGCTAAAGTAAGCATACGTACATCCGAACTTCTGGTTTTGATTACCGAAATAGTTTGCTTTAGTTCATCGGCAGTCATGGGATTACTGCACCCACAGGGACCTTTGTAGTCGGAAATAATTTGCTGATATGTTTGTTGATCAGTAACGTTTCCCATACCGTCGTCAGTCTTTATATCCTGATTTGCCTGGGCCTGGCTGAACAGTACCGCAATTGCACAAAGAATAGAAAAAACTATCTTTTTCATGACTGATGTTTTTTAAAAACAACTGAATTTTAACTTACTACAAAGATAAGATAATAAATGGCGAATGAATTTTTCTGCTGAAGAATAATTTGTGTTTCAAGACATTTTCCAATGAAAAACCAGGGTCGGATTTGGTTCGTAAAGTATGCTATTATTCAATTGAGGTTGAAAACGTATTGATGACAAATCAGGTTTTTATTAAAGGGATACAAAACCATGAATTCAAAAGTTGTGAGAAGGAGAATTCCTTATAGTACATTTATATGCACCGAATTATAACTTCAAAAATCTATCTTCCCCCTGAAAGCCACTGTTTTATGTAACAAGTTAGTTCCTTCAAAAAAATATTCAGAATCAGAAGTATTATGTCGAATGATATTAATCGAATCGCCCGGCATGGTTTCCTTCATAAAATTAATTGAAATTCTTTTCGGAAAATTCTTTTCATGAAAATCAACAGTATATGTGTCCATCATCCAGTCGATATAACGGGTGGAAGTAACATGCCGGTTCAGATCGATATCAAAATACCCTGATTTAATACAAAACTCCTCGCCCGTGGTTGTTGCCGGGAGTTTTTCGGGCGAATCGTGAATGGCACATTTCCCCATCAGGTGAACAAACATTTCTGCCTGAATACCATCCATCTTTTTCGGTTTTTTTGTTGCTGTATCAATAGCCAGCCAACCCGATGTTGCCCTTGCAATAATATTCTGCTGTGTATCGCGTACAATATAATCGCGCAGGTAAAGCAGGCCGTCAACCGATTTTGGCCAGGTTTCAACTACTGTTTCCTGGCTCCATTTTAAAGGTCGGTAAATTTCGACCGTCAATCGGCTAAGTACCCAGAACAGTTGTTTCTCCTTCAGCCCGTCGAACCCAAACCCAAGCTTTTCGGCCGAGTTTATTGCTGATTGTATCAGTAGGTTCACCAGGGCACCGGCGCGGATTCGTGTAAACATATCAGTTTCGGCCGAAGTAACTTTGTAGCCGGTGAAAAGTGTCAATCCATTCTCAGTCAGGTCGTTCATTCTCAGAAGTGTAAAAAGTAAAAATACAAAAAAACGGATGACCTGAAACTATCAGATCGCCCGTTTTCATTCAATAAAATCAATTGTTAATACTAAATAAAATGTTTAATCTGCATCAAAAAAAATGATTCCAGATTTACAATCAGCTCAATATCAATAATTAATAAAATTTGACAACCGGGTTAAAACCAATCATCAATCGATTCCGAATCTTTGATCAGGCTTTATGATTTGGATAATCGGTATATCCTTTTTCATCAGCCGAATAAAATAAATCCATTTTCAGGTCTTGGGAAATAGGCAGGTTGTTCTGCATCCTGTTCACCAGATCGGGATTATTAATAAACGGACGTCCGAATGCGATAAAGTCACCCAAACCATCCTGGATATGTGCTTCAGCCGTTTCCAGGTTATAACCTCCGGCAAGGATGATGGTGTTTTTAAAAATTTTACGTATCATTTTTTTAACCTCTAAAGGCACTTCGGGCGCACCCATGGCTGAATGGTCAACCAGGTGAATATAGGCAATACCAATATTGTTAAGTTGTTCGGCGAGATATTTGTAAGTTGCATCTATTTCGGCGTAATGTGGCATATCGCTGGCTACACCGTATGGTGACAAACGTATGGCAGTTTTCTCGTTGCCTATGGCTTCTGCAACAGCAGTGATGGTTTCGATAACAAAGCGGCAACGGTTTTCGATGCTTCCTCCATAATTATCGGTACGAATGTTACTTACTGGCGAGAGGAATTGCTCCAAAAGATACCCGTTTGCCGAATGCAATTCAACGCCGTCGAATCCTGCATCCATGGCATTTAAAGCTGCATCAACAAATTCCGATTTTGTGTGCAGCAGGTCATCCGTTGTCATTGCTTTAGGAACCGGGAAATCCTGCATCTGCTTTGCATCAGTCCACATCTGGCCTGCAGCTCTAACTGCAGATGGTGCAAGTACTTGCGCGCCTTCAGGCATATTCAACTCATGGCTGATACGTCCGGAATGCATAAATTGAATAAATATTTTTGATCCTTCCTGGTGTACCGCCGAGGTTACCAGTTTCCAGCCTTCTACCTGTTCGTTGCTGAATATTCCTGGAATACGTGCGTAACCCAGGCCGTTTGGCGAAGGAGATACACCCTCAGTGATGATCAATCCGGCACCTGAACGCTGTTTGTAGTATTCTGCCATCAGTTTGTTAGGAATATTTCCAATGGCTCTGCAACGGGTCATTGGTGCCATCACAACCCGGTTTTTTACTTCTGAAGATCCTGTTTTTCCGGAAGTAAACAATTTGTACTCTTTCATGATTTGTGAATTATTGGTTATATATGTAAAGTTAAAGAACATATCAAAGACCGGAAAGTTTTTAGGTTTGACTTTTAATCGGGTATTTTTTCAAGTTTAATTTAACCGATACGAAGAGCAACTCAGGATAAGTTCCCCCTTTTTTGGATACAATATACTATTTGCCTGATAATGAGTACTATACAAAAAATAATCAGATGTAAAACAAACAGGGGAATTTAACTGGTTGTGCTGATAATTTAGTCGATAAAATCAGATTGCCGGAAGTCAGAAGACTAGAGTCCCTTTATAACTTTTATTTTCACTGCAAGCAGCAGATATTATGGCAAATAGCTTTCCTGGAATTATTTTTCATTGGTTGTTAAGAATTTCAAGTTAGCAGATACTTCCGTCTACTGACTTCGGTCTTCCGGCCTCGAAAAGCCTCAAATCCCATTCAACTCGTGGTAGAATCAACTGTTGAAACTAATTCGGATAGAAACCAATCTAATAATTCATCTCATCGTCCGTTTCAGCCGGAAATGCGATGGCATGCAAGGCAGGCAAAACGGCAGCAATCCTTGCTCCCCAATGCGAAATAAATAATTTCCGGCATTCGCTCACTGCATTATTTTTGGCATAGGCCAGGTTTTTCTGATACAGTAGAACAAAATCTTTCAAATCCTGGTAAACATCCGCCAGGTGTTCCGAAATGCTTGCTCTCAGTGGAATGTTATCAGTATTATCGTAGGAGAGGGTGAAAAACTCATCGTTTGTCATAAATACACTCAGAAGAGAATTGTAGATGCTTTCCCATTGATCTTCGTTCACAAACCGTTCGCCGAAAAAATCTTCATCAGTCTCAACTACGGGCAAAAGAGCCCCTTTTAAATACAATAGAGGGCAAATTTTTGCATAATATTGTAGCACTTCCTGTGGATCATATTTTTCGGCTTTTTCGGTAAAGATGCAAAATTCATTAGCTACCGTGAACATATCAAGCACATTAGCTGAAGTGGCCGGATCGGGATTGGATAAATTTGTCATAAAAACGATGCTGGCTCAATGTTAAATCGGGTCAAAGGTATTAATTTGAGCTGTTTGCTTATTATATAAAACGAAAAAAGTGCCGCACGGGCACCTGGGAGGTATAGATCGTCAGGGTTTTATAACTTTTTCATGATTAACAGCCTGGCTTCCGATGCACTTTGGTTAGAAAATCCCCGGTCTGTATTTTTAGCTATCTCAACCACATCGTACAGTGTCAGTCTGAATTGATCTTTTCCGGCGTTCAGAACAACTTCACCTTCTATCAGGCAGGCGACAGCATCAAACGGGTTTGGATGCTGAGGAATATTTTGTCCCGGCTGCAGGCAGAGATGGATAACCTGTAGTTTGTCAGAAGAATGCATGATGTGACCGTCAAGTCCCGAAGGTACTTTTGGTGCGTCCGTTAAAGATACTATTTTCATTCTTGTGAGATTAAATTTTATTTATGTTATGTCTTTATCTTTTAGTAGTCATAGTATCAAGGATATGCAAAATGGCAAGCCCTGGTTTTTTATAGATCATTCTTGGCCCTGCCCAGCGCATTACTACCCGCATTTGTTCGCGCATAGCAGGCGAATAACAATGTACAGGGCATTGCTTGCAAACCGGTTTCAATTCTCCAAACATGCAGCGTAGCAGACGTTTTTCTGCATACACTTTCAATGACAGACATTCATCACAAAAGGCCGCACCGTTGCTGTGATTTTCCTTGCAGTACAATCTGATCATGGTTTGTACAATGATCGATTCTCTTTCGCGACGTGTATTAAATATGAGCATCAAATCTGGTTTATTCCCTGATCATTGTCAAAAGCATCATAAACTGCTCGTTGGCATTTACTGCATGAGGAATGTTGGCCGGCATTATAATACTTTGACCGGCAGTAAGTTGATGCGGGTTTCCGCCAATTACGATCTCAGCATTCCCTTGTATAACCTGAACCACCGCATCGAAAGGCGCTGTGTGCTCGCTCAGTTTTTGTCCGGCATCAAAAGCAAAAAGAGTAATATTGCCTTTTTCTTTCTGGATAATTCTTTTACTCACGATCCCGTCAGCCTGGTAGCTGATCGAATCGGAAAAAACAAAAGGAACTCCTTGAACAATTTTCTCGTTTTCCATATTTTTAATATATTGGTAATCAGTTCTATTAAACTATTTTTTAAAATAAAGTAACCCGAAAATTGATCCCCACTTAAAACTCAACCTATCAACCTATCAACCCATCAACCTATCAACCTATCAACCCATCAACCCATCAACCCATCAACCTGTGAAACAATCAACCTCATTTTCAAATTTTCAAATTAATAAATTCTCCCATCCATCTACACCCATTCTTCATGCAGGATTTCTCCTTTTATTCCAACTACAATTTTCTTAACCGGAATATTACGACCCGATTGTTGAACAGCCATTTTAGCCATTTGTATTAGTCCGCCGCAACAAGGAACTTCCATAATAGGAACTGTTAATGTGTTGATTTTAGCTTCCGAAATCATGGTCGATAGTTTTTCGATATACGCTTCTTTATTGCTATCCAGCTTAGGACAGGCAATAGCAAGCGATTTGTTCTTGAGCAAACGGTTGTGAAAATCGCCCATGGCAAATGCCACGCAATCAGCAGCCAAAACAACATCAGCTCCCTGAAAATAAGATGCCATCGGGTTAACCAGGTGGAGTTGCACAGGCCACTGCCGAAGTTCCGAAGGTGCAGGGTCCGCCGTGGTGGCAGCAGCGGTTGCAGCAACGCTTGCGTTAACTTTGTCAGTATCAATACGGAAGTCAATGGTTTTGGAACTTCCACAACCACAGGCACTTTCGTGCTCAGGCTTAACGTGATTTAATGCGTCTTTCATAGTTGGAAAAATTAGTGTTGATGCTGGTTTTAAGGATGCTTCGGGACTTAGGTCTATATTGTGTTTTTTAATATAATCAACAGCTTCTTTCAGGAATGCATGTTCATTATGGTCGCGAAGGTGTTCGAGATGCGCCAGAATGGTATTACGTCCCTGTTTTACAATCGTTTCCATCACAATCGTTTCATTATAAGGTTCAGCTTCGCGCCCTATAATCTCGATGGCACCTTCCGGACAGTGACCGAGGCAAGCACCTAATCCATCACAAAATAAGTCGCTGATTAATCGGGCTTTACCGTCAATTATCTGAAGTGCACCTTCGTGGCAGTTCGGAATACATAATCCACAACCGTTGCACTTTTCTTCGTCAATTTCTATGATTTTTCTAAGCATATAATTTTGTTTTTTTGGAGGGCTTATTTTTGTATTAATATGTCTGCATTGGTTTGACCACAATGAGAAAGTGAATCGAAAAGATTGTGAACTTATGAACCAGGAACGAGTGACAATATGCTATATAAGAATTAAGGTAATTGAATGCGCAAATGTACAAAAAATATTTATTTCATTCGGAGAAATGAATATTTTTGTATATTAATCATGACAGGGTAGAAGTTTGTTCTATTCCATCATATCGGCCAATGTGGTTGACGACAGGTGATCGTGGAAAGTTTGAGTCATTTTATAGACTACTGTTCCTAAAATGCATTTGTCAAAAGGACAGACTTGCTTTTCGTGGGGACAACTAATTATTTTAACCTGTCCTTCGATGGCTTCGTAAAGCTGTAATAAAGTAATTTTTTCGGGTGCTATATTTAAATTAAATCCTCCCGATGGTCCCCTGTTTGATGATAGAAACCCTTCTTTTACGAGACGTTGCATCACTTTTGCCACATGATGCCGGGATGAGCCTGTAATATCAGCAATTTTTTGCACATTTATAGTCTCTCCGGCTCTGGCAACCAGCACCATGCCGTGCATACCGATAGAAGCGGCTTCTGAATATGAAACAATTTTAGCCATTAGGTTATATAAGTATTTAATTGCTCAAATGTCGGTATTATTTTTTTGATTTATAGTATCGGTCATGTAATTTTAAATCAGTCTAAATAAGCCGCATGGCTTGGTTTTTGATAGATGCAGGTAAAATTTATACAACTAAAATTATGTGGACAAAAAAATCAATTCTGATGGTATCAGTAAGTTTTCTGATTTTTCTATACTCGTGCGATGTGGTAAAACAGGTTTCACAAATGAGTAACCTTGCTAAATGCGAATTCAGGCTCGCATCGGTTCAGCAGTTGAATCTTGCCGGAGTTAATGTTCAGAATATAAAAAATATATCAGACATAAATATGTTCGACGCAGGCAAACTAGCTGTTGCTGCTGCTTCACCGCAATTACCGCTGAGTTTCACATTGAATATCGAAGCTAAAAATCCAAATACAGCAACCGCCGGCATAACCAGGATTGAATGGATATTATTGATCGATAACCTGGAGATGACCAGGGGGATTTTAGACAAACAGGTCACTATTCCTGCGAATAACGGTTCAGCAATCATTCCGATGCAAATGCAGATAGATCTGAAAAAAGCTTTATCGGGCAAAAGTGCCGATGCCATACTTAATTTTGGACTAAACCTGGCTGGTACCGGAAGCAAACCAACCCGTTTCACGTTGCAGATGAAACCCACGATAACAGTCAGTGGTTTTCCGATTTCGTATCCCGGATACATTAATGTGAATACCGAATTTGCTGGAATCTAGAAAGATAATCAGCCCAAACGGT